>JBFYLF010000119.1:0-4734 GCA_041305505.1 Methanothrix sp.
CGGCGCCGCCCCGGCCCCCTCGGCCAGAACCCTGGCCCTCCTGCCAGAGATTCTGGCATGTACAGCCATGGGCACGACGCAGCCGCCTCCGACGCTCTCAAGGATCTTTCGCTCTATCATCGTCTCGCTTCTCGTCTGTGCATCATCAAGCTGCCGTGATTTTAAATCGGCCAGAGAGCCCTTCTTTGCAACCACTATTATCGTCCCCTGGTTGGCAGAGGGAACGAACCTCTCGGCGTCAAGCCGCACATAATCCATATCCAGGCCCATTCTCTGCAAGCCAGCCTCAGCCAGAACGATTGCATCATACTCCCCGCGCTCGAGCTTTCCAAGCCTCGTCTGGAGGTTACCACGCAGGCTTTTTATCTCGAGGTCGGGCCTGCTCCTGCGTAGCTGCGCCGCCCTTCGCATGCTGGACGTTCCGACGACGGAGCCTTTTTTCAGATCATCGATTCCATCAGCTCTCCCGTTTCTGGAGATGAGGATGTCATATGGCGAGTCGCGCCTGAGAACTGCTGACACCACCAGCTCCTCAGGCCTCTTTGTTGGAAGGTCCTTCATGCTGTGGACAGCCAGATCTATCTGGCCACAGAGCATTCGCTCGTCTATCTCAGCCACGAAGACGCCAAACCCTGCAAGCTGATGGAGCGGCTTGTCCAGGAAGACGTCCCCGCTGGTCTTGACCTTGACAAGCTCCGTCTCCACGCCAAGGGAGAGAAGCCTCTTGCACACGATCTCGGTCTGCCTCAGAGCCAGAGGGCTTCCGCGGCTTCCGACGATCAGCTTTTCAGGCAGGACGAAAACGCCTCCAGGGTGGTTTGTATCACATCGGGCCCATGCGCTGCTGAGATGAAGTCCGTCTCGTACTGGCTGGGTGTGAGGAAGACTCCTGACTCGAGCATCCGCCAAAAGAACTTCAGGTATCCGGATTTGTCGCATTTGAGGGCCTGTTCATAGTTATGAGGCACCGGCCCGAAGAAGACCTTGAACATGGATGCGATTCCGACAACGCTGTATCCGAGCCCCCGATCTTCGATTATATCTTCAAGTCCCCCTCGAAGCTGCTCTCCAGTCTCTTTCAGCCTCTCCAGTATCTTCTCCTTCTCAAGGATGTCAAGGGTTGCCATTCCGCAGGCGAGAGGCACTGGACTGCCGTTGAATGTTCCGGCCTGGTAGATGCCTCCGCGAGGTGCCACCTGCTCCATCAGATCGCGCCTGCCCCCGAAGATGCCGACGGGAAATCCGCCGCCTATGATCTTGCCTAGAGTTGTCAGATCCGGCTTTATCCCGAAGAGCTCCTGGGCTCCGCCAGGGGCCAGACGAAAACCTGTTATGACCTCATCGAATATGAGCAGGACGTCATGCTCTCGTGTGAGCCTCCGGACGGCCTCGAGGTATCCCTTCTCCGGAAGCACCGGCCCGATGTTTCCAAGGACGGGCTCGATTATCAGGCAGGCTATCTGGCCTGAAAAAGCCTCCAGCACATCTTCCAGGGCTCCGGGATCGTTATAGGGAATTTGCAGAGTGTTCTTCGCAGTGTCGGCTGGAACTCCCATCGAATCAGGAATGCCGAGTGTGGTAGCCCCGGATCCCGCTTTTATCAGGACGCTATCGTGAGCGCCATGAAAGCCGCCCTCGATCTTGATGATCTTGTCCCTGCCGCTGACCCCGCGAGCAACCCGAATGGCGGCCATTGTGGCCTCGGTGCCAGAGCTGACAAAGCGCATCATCTCCATGCTTGGATAAAGGGCCGAGATCCTCCTGGCAGCTTCCAGCTCGAGGAGCGATGGAGTTCCATAAAGCCAGCCCTGATCCATCTGCTCCGTCGCAGCCTTCATTATGGCCGGATGGCGGTGGCCCAGGATCATCGGGCCGTATGCCAGGCAGTAATCGATTAGCCTGTTTCCGTCGGCATCCCAGAGGTAGGGCCCCTCTGCTCTTGCTGTGTAGAAGGGGTGAGGAGATATAGCGCGAACAGGGCTTGAGACGCCGCCCGGCATCAGCTCTCTGGCGCTATCGAATAGATGGAGGGAAGAGTCGCGATGCATGAGTCCATTCTTCCCGGCAGTATGATTAATCAAGCTTGCGAGCCGGGCGAGATAGTGGGGCAGTCTCTGCGGTTACTATTATTATTTACGAAAAGTATATATAATATCGACTACAATCTTAGCTATATTAGTATTATAAGTTGGTTATCAAGAATAAGCGAACCGAAGTGACAGGTCGGACAGGCAGCAAGATAAAACAAAAAAATATTAAGAGGGATGGCACGGGAGTACTGCTGCCTGCCACCCTGCCTCTTCCACTTCTTTGCTGACAGCCCTTAACGGGATATCCACCTCTTCTGCGATCCTCTTGCAGTCCTCGTACTCCGGTTTTACTGAAATGATCTCGCCGTCCATACGACTTATCTTGACCCTGGCCCGGTGGGTCCTGCCCGAGAGCTCGACATCCACCCCGATCTCCTCGCGCTCGGCCAGGAAACGATGAAGGCTCGGAAAGACCCGGACACCGAGGGAGCCCGTCTCCCGGATAATTATCTTAGCCAGAGTCTCCTGATCCTCATGCCTGGCTATGGCCCGGATCACAGATCCTGCCCGTCCCTTCTTCATGATAGCAGGCAGAAGGGAGACGTCCAGGGCTCCTGCCTTCATCAGCCGCTCTATGAGGTGGCCGAGCACCTCTCCCGTAACATCATCGACATTCGTCTCGAGCTGAACCACGCTGTCACCATGGTCTTTATATCCGTGCCCTGGCCTGGCGGATGGTCTTTCTTGCGGCAGGGCCTCTGAGATCAGAGACCTGAGAACATTGGGCATTGCAAGCTCCTTTCTTCCGGCGCCGTAGCCAATGCTCTCCGCTCTGTTGAGTGGAAGCTCGATTGAG
The DNA here is from genome assembly GCA_041305505.1 of Methanothrix sp. Lineage (GTDB taxonomy): Archaea > Halobacteriota > Methanosarcinia > Methanotrichales > Methanotrichaceae > Methanothrix. Next base: position 2,887 of record JBFYLF010000119.1, read on the forward strand.
AATTCGTCGACGAGCACTGCCATCAGGGCGGCTCCGGTCGGGGTTAGAAGCTCCTCCTCTACAGGCCCCCCCCTCCATGGAATCTGATTGGCTCTGAGTATCTCGAGAGCCGCAGGGCAGGGAACTGGGAGAAGGCCGTGAGAGGTGCGGGCAAGTCCTCCGCCAACTGATATCGGCCCTGATAATACCCTCTCGGCCTTCAGGCTCTGGCGGGCTATGCAGGCTCCTGCTATGTCTGCCAGGGCATCGAGGGCTCCAACCTCGTGAAAATGGACCTCTTCCTTCGCCGCGCCGTGGACCCGGCTCTCGGCATCTGCGAGGATCTCCAGGGCGGCCAGGGCGCTTTGCAGAGCCTCCCCTGTCAGGCTCGAGGATCTCAGGATTGATTCGGCTTCGCCTAGTGATTGGAACCTCTTATCTGAGATCACTTTGGCCCGGCAGGCAGTGATGTGCCCTCTCTCTTTGCGAGAGATCTCCAGGTCGCAGCCAACAGACTCGACCGCCTGGCGGACGGAATCGATATTCGCGCCGAGGTCTATGAGGGAAGCCATGATCATGTCTCCGGAGGCTCCGGCTCTGGGGTCGAAGAGGAGGACTTTCATAGAATCAGATATTCTTCCTATGCTGATAAAAACGAATTGGTTTCTTATTTCTTCCAGAACTCAGGCACCAGGAGAACAAGCACAGTCACAACCTCAAGCCTTCCTATCCACATGCAGATGGAGAGCAGAATCTTTCCGGCAGGATGGATCTCGGCATAGCTGAACATCGGGCCTACCATGCCAAAGCCCGGACCGACATTGCCAAGCGTCGTCGCCACTGCTGAGAGGATGGTCTCGATGCTCATTCGAGGATCGTCGTAACAGATTATGGCCAAGAGGAGCGAGGCCATGAAGAATATGATGATGTACATAGCCATGAATATGTTGCTGGGCCGAAGCACCTCATCCCTGACAGGGAGGCCCCCCAGTCGGATGGGAATTACGGCTTTCGGGTGAAGCAGATGGCGAAGCTCTCGATATGCGCTCTTTAAGATCAGCAGTATCCTCACAACCTTTATCGCGCCACCTGTGGACCCGGCACATGCTCCTATGATCATGAGCAGCAGGAGGATGTACCTTCCTGCCGCAGTCCATTGGTCGAAGTCGGTTGTGGCAAAGCCTGTGGTGGTCATGATGGAGATCACCTGAAAGCCGGCCAACTGGATCTTATGAAAGATGTCGCCTGATAGCCCACCCCAGAGAATTATAGCGGCTGTGGCAGCCAAAACGATCAGGCCGTAGAACCGAAACTCAGGATCCTTGAAGAGGGCTCTGCGGTCTGAACTGATCATTCTGTAGTGCAGGGCGAAGTTGGCCCCGGCGAGGAACATGAACAGAGCTATGATGACATCGATGATCCAGCTTTTGTAAGCTGCTATGCTCAAGGCCTGAGGAGAGAATCCGCCTGTGGCCATTGATGCGAATGTGTTGCAGAGCGAGTCGTAAAGGGGCATTCCAGACAGGCAGAGCAGGGCCACCTCCATCACAGTCATGCCGATATAAACCACCCAGAGAAGCCGGGCGGTCTGCTTTATCCGCGGCGTGAGCGCATCTTTGTCCGGCCCTGGAACCTCGGCCCGGTAGAGCTGGCGGCCTGCAACTCCCAGGCGCGGCAGAATGGCCACGAATAGAAGTATTATTCCCATTCCGCCGAGCCACTGGGCGAAGGACCTCCAGAACAAGAGTCCCATGAAGCTCTCATCCGGCTTGCTGCCGATTTGTATCAATGTGCTGTTGGCTGTAATACCTCTGATCCACAGATCCAGGTGGTGAGCCAGGCTGCCTTCGGAGAGGGTTTGGTTGATTA
>JBFYLF010000120.1:0-4724 GCA_041305505.1 Methanothrix sp.
GGCGGAGGCTGGCGAGCCGCTGATCGAGTGGTGTCCGCTCTTTCATAAGATCAGGGGGATAAAAGAGGTCACAGCCCAGGCAGCAGCCGAAAACATGGACTTTCGCATCAAGAACCACGGGATGTTCACGCCAGCCCGAAAGCTGAAGATGGGAGTATTCGTTGGTTTCGGGGCCTCCGAGTCGATGATGACCGGCATCAGAGCGAATGTCATAGACGGAGCTGTAACTGTATGCGACGGCGCCGGGACTGTCATAACCGCAAATCCTGATCTGGTGCAGGGCATGGGCGGCTACATCTCAGGGCTTGTGGAGACTGACCCCATCCCGGAGGTGATTGAAGGAATTCGGAGGATGGATGGCCATGTCCTCTCGCCTGAAGATGCCAGGATAGATCAGGTGGAAGGGGCGGCTTATGCTGCGGCTGCCGGATACAAGAGGTTCGCAGTCACTGTTGCAGATGCAGATACTGCCGAGAGGCTGCGGGAGCTTGAGACGGTGGCAGGCGTTCGGATAATGATCATAGGAGCGCACCTGACCGGCGTCAGTGCAGAAGAGGCTTCCAGGATTCTGGCGGTTTCCGATATAGTCACAGCCTGCGCCTCAAAGCACATTCGCGATCAGGTCAAGCCCCTTGTGCAGGTTGGAACAGCCGTGCCCCTCTTCGGCCTGACGCGTTGGGGCAAGGAGCTGCTTGTGGAGAGGGCCAAGGATGTGGAGCTGCCTCTTCTGATAAACACAATGCCCCTGCCGGTGCTGCCTCCTGAGAAGCAGCCAAGGCCGCTGGTTTGAATTTATTAATTAGAAGTAATACCCCTCTTCAAGCTGCGGGGTATTACGATGCTATTAAATAATGCAGTCACACTAAAATCAAACTGCGCGCGGCCACCCCACCCTAAAGGGATGGGGTATGCTTCGGGCCGCGCGCTTCGGTTAGACGGAATCCGGAAATAGTCACATCATAGGTTCATTTGATCAAGCGACAAGAATAACTGTGAATCGGCATCAGATTGCCAGAGAGCCCTTTTAATCAACCTCAGGAAAACATGAAAACTGGGCGAGGGTTCACTTCATCCCCAACCTAAAGGATGGGGAATTCGTGACCCTCCGCACTCCCTATGTATTAAAAGCGATAAAATTATTTCTGCGTCACTCACGGGCATGGCAGGCTTAATACCGAGTCGTAGCCTCCACTCTCAAGTGACATTCTCATATTCAGGTATCCGGTATACTGTCCTGTCATCGTGTAGATGGGCACGGCGCTCGAACTTCTCTGAACATGCGCCCCTACTCTGGCGGTTCCCATGACCTCTGAATGGACGCTGTAGGCGGAGTTCGTGTCGTTCTGCTCGACCGTTGTATCCTTGATTAAGTCCACCAGATCTGAATAGCTCTCTGAATAGACGGATCCCACCTCATAGTTCTTGGCGCAGAGGGCATTCTTGAGGTCGCTCTTTGTGATGGGCGCTGCATATCTCGTGGGACGGTTCTGGAATACGCCCCATTCATTGGCCCAGATCTCATTATAGCCATATCCCCCATAAACTTGAGCATCAATGCTTCTGGAAACTGTCCCTGTACCCCTGGTCCCAGTGACCAGCTTCTGGCCATTATATCCCTCTGCGGTCTGGTAGATGCGCATGTCGTTAATTGTCCCCTGGCTGTAAATCCAGGAGTGCTCGACAAAATTCTGGATGCTCTCATTGATTGTGTCATTTATCGTGTCATTGATATCGTCAGCGAGTGCGTTTGTTCCAGCCATTGCTATTATTGCTGATATGATCAAAAAAACCTGAGCCAAACCGTTCCTTTGCCCTCTCATCAACGATCACAACCTGACCATCAGACTCATTCCAGGGCATTGAATATAAATCTGATCCTTTATCCAGAAGCCCTTGAGGCCCTCGACCTTCGACTCCCCATCTTCTTGATCTCCGCCAGGCGCGAGGCCAGGGATGCCTGAAGATCAGCAGAGATGCCGGCTCCGTTGGCATCAAGGCGAGCCGCGATCGAGAGCTTTGCAGCCAGGGCCCTTGCAGCCTTGCCGCGCAGCCTTCGGGCCGATCCTATCACCGCAGGATGGCGGTAGATGATGCCATGCTTGGGAGAAGGAGCACTGCCCCGCAGATGCTTGAATAGCGACTTCTCGGCTCCCATGACCTGCAGCCGGCTGGATGGCATCGCCGCCAGACGGCCAAGGCCACCTGCCCTGGAGATGAGCCTTGCAGCGAGGATCGGACCTGCCAGAGCTGAGAGATTTGGGGCGAGCGACTGGACTGACTCTGAGACCTCATCTTCTAAGGTCCGCCGGGAGTCGCGCAGGCTGATTATCGCCCCGGAGAGGAGCCCCATCCTCTCGTCGCTCTTCAGCCCCTCGGCCAGGTCCTTGCCGTGAACTATCTCCTGGCTATGTAGCCTGGACCACTCATAGAGCCTCTCATCCAGCAGATTGATGGCCTGGGACAATGCGTCCAGGGCCTGCATGGCCATCAGCAGATCTGCTTCTGCGCCGGAAGCCTCCAGGAGCCGGGCTTTGACCAGAGCAATCGCCCTCTCCCTCAAATTCCTGTTGTACTCCTTCTCGTCGGAGAATAGCCCTGCAGCCCGTGCCAGGGATCGAAGGTCCGGCTGGGGGAAGGGATAGGCGCGAGCCTCCTCCGGCTCAGGCGGTTTGATGATGCCACCTTCTTTTCCGACAGCGAGCAGCGCTCCTCTCTCCAGGTCCGCCCTTCCAAACCAGGTTATGATCTCCATCTTAAAGTCAATCCTGCATCATATGGATAGATTACTTTCGCCCCGCGTCAAATCGACTTAAATACTTCGGATGTCGATGTTATACATACCTCTCTTTAAAAAATCAGGGGGCGAGAAGTATATGAAGGAAATTGTTGATCAGATAAAGGCCCGTCTTCGGGATCAGAAGATCGATGTATCAGACGAGGAAATCGAGTCGCGTTTGAAAAAGCTCATTGTGGATTTCAGGGTGCCTGAAGCAGAGGCCAGAAGATCTGTTTTGAACTATTTCTTGAAAGAGCATGGAGTCATGCCAACTGTCAGGCCCACCTCTGAGAAGGTTAAGATTGCTGACATCAAGGCGACAGGCCGCTGGGTGGACCTGGAGGTCAAGGTGGCTCAGCTTTGGGAGACCAACAGCGAGTCAATATCCCAGTCCGGCCTGGTGGGAGACGAGACCGGCACAATAAAATTCGTCAAATGGGCAAAGGCAGATCTGCCTGACATCGAGGAGGGCAAGAGCTACCTGCTTAGGAACCTGGTAACAGATGAATTTCAGGGACGTTTCTCGGTCAAGCTCAACCGCAGCAGTCAAATCGAGCCGTTGGATATTGATGTCGAAGCAAAATACACCGGAAATGCAGGAGCGGAGCCGGTTAAAGTAGTCGAGATCAATGAGCCGGGCCGATGGGTGGACCTGGAGGTCAAGGTGGCTCAGCTCTGGGAGACCAACAGCGAGTCAATATCCCAGTCCGGCCTGGTGGGAGACGAGACCGGCACAATAAAGTTCGTCAAATGGGCCAAGGCAGATCTGCCTGACCTCGAAGAGGGCAAGAGCTACCTGCTCAAGAACCTGGTAACAGATGAGTTTCAGGGACGTTTCTCGGTCAAGCTCAACCATACCAGTCAAATCGAGCCATTGGATTATGATATTGCCATAGGATCGATGGCATCAGAGTTCTCCGGAGTCTTGGTAGACGTCCAGAAGGGCTCGGGCCTCATCAAGCGCTGTCCTGTTTGCAAACGGTCTCTTGCCAAGGGAGTATGCACAAACCACGGCAAGGTCGACGGCACATACGATCTGCGGATCAAAGCTGTGCTCGACGATGGCCGCAGGGTTCAGGATGTTCTGATCAACCGCGAGACGACTGAGCGTCTGGTCAACCTCACACTTGAAGAGGCCAAGTTGATGGCCATGGAAGCTCTGGACCACGAGGTCGTTCGATCTCTTATAGAGAGCAAGATGGTTGGAAGATACTACTCTGCAACCGGGCCCCGAGTTGATCGCTACCTGCTTGTGGAGAGCATAAATGAGCTGCCTGCGATCTCGGAGGCTCATGTGGACGAGGCATTAGCCTCTCTGGAGGTGGCCTGAATGGCAGGAGCCACAGGGTTCTCGCGAGAGGTGGCAAGGAGAATATTCGCAGAGGAGCTCAAGAGCTCGAATTACTCCTTCCGCGACGGAACAGAGCAAAACCAGTATGCTCCTTCCTACCTCCTCACACCCACAGGAGCCAAATGCAATCGCATCTTCCTCGTAGGAACCCTCACGGAGAAGGATGACATCGGCAGCGACACAGAGTACTGGCGTGGCCGGGTGGTGGACCCAACCGGAAGCATCCTTATCTACGCCGGGCAGTACCAGCCTGAGGCCGCCCAGAAACTGGCGGGAATAGAAAGCCCCTCCTTTGTGGCTGTCGTAGGCAAGCCCAACCTCTACCAGACGGACGACGGAAACATCATCATATCAGTCAGAGCCGAGTCCATTCAGAAGGTCGACGAGGAGACAAGAAACCGGTGGATACTCGACACAGCCAGGCGAACACAGGAGAGGCTGGAAGACCTTAAGAAGGCTGCCGCTCTCCAGCCGTCCGCAGATTTCACAACTGCTGACAGCATCTCCTCCCAGGCCATGGATTCGTTCGTCGTGGACGCAGAGAGGGCATTGCAGCACTATAATACCGACATAGAGCACTTCCGCCAGATGGTCCTT
>JBFYLF010000121.1:0-4711 GCA_041305505.1 Methanothrix sp.
TTGCGCTCGAAATCCCGAGCTTCAGCAGGATCTGAGGAGCTGCGCCTCCATCGGGGCTCGAAGAGTCCTTGAGAATGGAGCTTGCCGCCTGAAGGAGCGACACGCGATCCTCTTCAGACCTCGTCCGCCAGGCAGAGCCTACCGTCACGAGCTGCTCGCCATCTCGCAGAGCCACATGGTATCGCGGCTCCGGGGCCTCGCTCCCTTCAGGCCCCAAATCAACTCCGACCAACATGGCGTAGATGCTGTGAGCAGGCCGGATGATGAAATCCTTCTCTGAGACTTCACCTGGTATGTATGGGGAGCGAAGATCGCGTGCCAGCAGACCCACGGCTCCATCGCCTTCGGCCTGGCGGAGACGGTCCTCGACATCTTCTGGCTGCGTCAAGATCTCTTCAGCGGCGGGAGATATCCCTGAGAACGGAAGACTCCTGGGACCCCCCAGGCCACTTATCAGCCGCGCCCTGCGCTCTTCATATGGCAGGCTGCAGATGTCTTCTTCGTCGATGGAGAGGAGGTCGTAGGCCAGAAGTGCAGGGCGTATGCTGCTTTTTCTAGTCAGTCGGCGGCGGTTGATGTACTTTAGCATCTGCATCTGGCTGCATAGGCTCCTGTTGGCGGATCTATCTTCTGAGGCAAAATTGCAAAATCCTATCAGATCAGCATCTGCTATGAAATTCGAATCCACTTGGCCAATTTCTCTGGCCAGGCCATACAATGCCGATGTGATATCCCGCATCTGGGATGTGAATATGAGGACACCCCCGCCAGTTTTATGAACCTGCACCCTCAGGCCGGGATACTTGGGGAGATACGCCCCTGGAGAGATCTTGCCGCTCTGGGAGAAGAGCATGAAGCGGGCCGGGACATTCGGCCTGATGCGAACTTCAATAATTTTGCCGAGCCTCGCCATATCAGCAACGCCCCCAAGGTCCGGCATGAGCGCATATGCCCTGGCAAGAGTCTCCGGATCCCTTTGCAGAGCCGCAGAGATGGCTGCGATAATGCCTCGGTGACCTAGTCCCACCTGCATTGAGCGAAGAGCCGTCCTGGCTATGAACTTGCCCTCGAGCGGGCTTGCGACAAGAAACAGGCCTCTGAGAATTGCTATCTTTCTCTGCTCGGAGTCTTCTCCTCGAAGCTCAGAGATTCTCCTTAAGCCCTCATAGACAGAGAGGGCGTCGAGAGGCTCGCTCTGGAGTGAATGCTGCCCCTTATGCTCCAGAGCAGCCTCCGCCACAAGCCCCATCTCCTTTCTCTCCTGCCGCTCCACTGAGATGTCTACATCTGAGACATCTTCTAAGGCCGAGCTTATGGCCTCAGGTCCTATGCCCATCTCCCGCCCATCCCAGCGGGGCCAGAGCTCACCTATCAGCAGGCGGACGAGGGGACAGAGCAGATCCGGCTCCTGCAAGGCTTCTGAGAGAAGTGCTGCTGCCCTGTCGACCTTTCCGCTCCGCCCGGCCTCTGAGATCTCTTGAAGCGCCAGAGCAATCTGAGAGTACAGCATTTACCTCGCAATCTTGATCTTCTTGAGGTCCGCAGCCCTCCCGGCCAGATCTTCAATCATTGCATCGAGACCATCTAGGAACGGCCCTGTCTCATCGGTTGTCACAGCTCCCGGAGCCGAGGCTTTTATCAATCCCTCCTGCTCCAGAATCCGCAGGGAATAGCGCACCTTGTGGCTTGGTATATCTGTCTCCTCAGCCAGCTTGAGTATGCCAATGGGCTCGTTTTCCACAACCTGCTTTAATATGAGCAGGTGCCTCTCAAGCATTTCAAGCTCGCCGCTCACCTTTTCAGTCAGAATGGATATCACATCCGCATAAGGAATTTACAGTATTACCTGGCGGAGCGGACTTATAATTCCATCGATTGACATGGCAAATGCTAGCACGGATCTGGAGTTCTTAGGAGGCAAGAGATTTGATTTGAGAAAAATTAATTATGCCGAATTTTTAATCTAAAATATATATTTTTTATTTTTTATGAAAAATTGATGAGAAGGGCAGAGGCCCTTTCCTAGTAGCGTGCACGTCTGGCCAGAAAGTCAATTCCGTGTCTGGATGTAACCCGCCTGCCCGGCTCCTTCCCGAGGATTTGAGGCGATGAGACGCCTGTGACGACAAGCATGGTGCGTATTGTGTGCTCGAGGTTCTGGTCGATCTGAGCACCCCAGATGATCCGGGCGTCGGGATTGATCTTCTGATAGACCTCATCCACAACCGTCTCGGCATCAGTGATGGTCATATCCGGACCTCCGACCACATTTACAAGAGCTGATGTAGCTCCCGATACATCCACATCCAGGAGGGGGCTTCTAAGCGCCTTCATCACGGAGTCGCGTGCCTTCTCCTCGCCATCCGCCTCGCCCATTCCGATCATCGCCACACCGGCGTTTGTCATAACAGTTCTCACATCTGCGAAGTCCAGGTTGATCAGGCCCGGGCGGGTGATCAGCTCGGTGATGCCCTTGACTGAGCGCATGAGCACCTCGTCCGCAACCTTGAATGCAGCCTGAAGCGGAAGGTTTGGAACCACATCGAGGAGTCTGTCGTTGGGCACAACTATGACTGTATCCGATACCTCTCTCAGCCTCCGCAGGCCCGCTTCTGCATTCTGCATTCTGATGGAGCCCTCGGCGCTGAAGGGGATGGTGACAATTGATATCGTCAGGGCTCCAGCCTCGCGGGCGGCTTCAGCCACGATCGGAGAGGCTCCCGTACCGGTTCCGCCGCCAAGTCCGCAGGTGACAAAGACCATATCAGCACCATCCACAGCCGCCTTGATCTCATCTATATCTTCCTGAGCGGCCTCCTCTCCTATAGCAGGAAGGCTTCCAGCCCCGAGGCCCCTGGTGGTACGCCTGCCGATCAGGAACCGCCGATCTGCATTGATATGCAGAAGATGCTGGGCATCGGTGTTGATGGCAAAGAGCTCCGCACCCTGGATGCCGCACTCGGCAAGTCGGTCTATTGTGTTCGATCCGCCACCGCCGCAGCCTATGACTCGAATTACTGTGGTCAGCTCCTCCAAGACCGAAACCAGCTCCTCATCGCTCTGAATAACGGTGGTGGGTTTGATCCTTCTCTCGATCTCGGATCTGCCCAAGGCCTCCTCGATGATGTACTTCATCTCCATCCCCATCAACTTTTTCTGCCCTATTCTTCCAATTAATTAGTATATAGTTTTTTGCATAGAGAAGAGATATATCTTAAAGAAATATTCCATAAAAAACTATTCTTAGAAATGAAAGAGTGATTTGATGGGCCATCGAAGGCCCGATCATCAATTATTATTTTATATATTATCTTAATCGGATTTCAAGGATCTGAGCTTTTCGATCTGCTTCATCATCCTCTCGGATTCCATCGACTTCTCCTTCTCCAGATAGTCCACGATCTCAGGAAGGCTCTTGTTCAGGCGGTAGATGCGATAAGGTCTGCCCTTTCCCGGATTCTTCTCATCCCTCTCGACAATCCAGTCGAGCTTTCGAATCTCTCGCATTGCAATGCTCACTTCCGGCTGACGAAGATCCGAACCAATCTCAATCTCGCGGGATGTTGCCTCCGCCACGCCTGCCAGATAGGTCAAGACCTTGGCCACATTTCTCTTCAGGCCTACCTTAATGAGAATAGAGGCAAACTCATCGCGCTCGACCTTCTTGTCTGAGTCTGCTGATGTAATCAAAGCGGTCACCAGCCGGATAACGAGTGATAAGTTATATATAAGTTTCGTTAAAAATAATTCTATTGAGAGTGAATAGCGTCAGTTCTTATTAATTATTTTTTTAATATAAACGAAATATTTCAGCCGTCAGGCTGATGAGATAGTAGTTTTTACATTTCCTTTTATGAAGGAGATATATATTGAGGATAGCTATCTCTGGGCTTTTGATGCCTTGGTGGAAGAGGTATTTGGAGATAGAGCAATCCTCGATAAGACCGCATTCTATCCACAGTCTGGAGGCCAGCCGTCTGATCTGGGCACACTCTCTCGCGGCGGGGAGCTATTTCAAGTTGTGGGAGCCGAGATGGGGGAGCACGGCGTCGTTCATCTCCTCGACCGACCTGGCCTATCGCCCGGGGATGCCGTCTCGGGGAGAATCGATGGCGATAGACGTTATAGGTTCATGCGAAGCCACACGGCCTGCCATATCCTCAGCGCCGTCATATTTCAGGAGACTGGAGCCAAGATCACAGGAAACCAGATAGATCAGAACAGATCGAGGGTTGATTTCAGCCTTGAGAACTTCGACAAGGCGAAGATGAGCGAGTATGTCGAGAAGGCCAACCTTATAGCTGGCGAGAAGAGGCCGGTGAAGACCAGGGTCATTCCAAGATCTGAGGCACTGGCAATTCCGGATCTTATCCGGCTGGCAATGGCAGTCCCGGACAGAGAGATGATAAGAGTTGTCGAGATCGAGGGTATCGACATGCAGGCTTGCGGCGGAACTCACGTTAAAAACACCGGAGAGATTGGAGAGATCAAAATGATCAAGGCTGAGAACAAGGGGAAGAGCAATCGAAGGGTCTACTTCTCTTTGGAGGATTAAAATGAATATAATGGAGCTTTTGGGAAGGTCCCGCGTTCTAGTAGAAAGCGAAAAGGTGGCGGAGGCTGGCGAGCCGCTGATCGAGTGGTGTCCGCTCTTTCATAAGATCAGGGGGATAAAAGAGGTCACAGCCCAGGCAGCAGCCGAAAACATGGA
>JBFYLF010000122.1:0-11593 GCA_041305505.1 Methanothrix sp.
ACAGCAAAGCCCTCATCTCGGAGGCCATCTGCAGCTTCTCCAGGAACCAATGCTGCATCAACATCGCCACTCTCAAGAGATGCGGCTGACATTTCAGCGGTGACCTTAACAAATCTGATCTGCTTTGTCTTTGGCTCTCCCTGGTAATAATTCTCGTTGGCCTCATAAAGATAGGTGCCCTGAGCTTTGTTGTAATCGACAAGCTTGAAGGGGCCCGTTCCAGTTAAAGCCAAATCTCCATTGAAGTTCGCTGGATCGCTCACGTCCTCGTAAACATGCTCAGGCAGGATCGGCTGGGTCCCGGCTATCTGATCCAGGAAGGGCGCATAGTCCCCTGTGAGAGTGATCTTGACAGTGCGGTCGTCACTTGCTTCTGCACTTTCCACGATACTTGAATCCACCCATTGGTATGGATGGTCTGTAATATACTCGTAAGTGAAGGCCACATCACTGGCAGTGAAGGGTTCGCCATCGTTCCATGTCACGCCTTCGCGAAGATGGAAGACATAGGCCTTCTCATCGGCCAAATACTCCCAACTCTCAGCAAGGGCAGGCACAAATCCCGTCTCATCTTTCCACACGAGAGTGTCGAAGATCAGGCTCATTCTGATATAGCCAGGGCCGCGGGAGTAGTGGCTGTAGGGCGAAGGATAACCCCAATCGCCTGTTGTATCAGCGATAGTGAGCATGTCCACGGATTCATTCGACGCCGCTGCTCCTTCGAGCAGGAGAAGCAGCAGGCCAATAGCCGATATGAAGAGGAGACGTTTCATGATGGATGCTCCCCTCCCTATAGGCGTAGAATTAGATCTATTCATCTTAATTTCTCCTATGAATTCCAGATTGAATCTATATTTTAAGAACTTTTCTACTATCGTTCTACTAATTGCTAAATGTAGATAGAGTGATACTTGGTGGATATAGAGTGATATAAATAGACTTGAACATGCCTCGTTGTATGCCTCGATGCTTGCTGTTGGCTTGGATTCGACTTTTAGATCCCCGATCAACTGGCAGATAAGATTCTTATCGGATTTTAGATTCGAGAAGCTGTTTATCTTTGTAATACTATATGTAGATATACTCTTATATAATGAGATTAATCATAGATCAATTGGAGGAATTCATATGAAAGATAGGTATCGGTTGACATGTATAGTGCTTCTCATGGCATTGATTCCGGGACTTGCCCTGGCAGACAATGCGATCAATGAGGAGCTCGGAAGCAAGGCGGCTAAAACGGCTATGCAAGAACTCAATATCGAAAAAGGCGATGCGAATATTCTGATATTGACCAGCGCCGGCCATGCCATAGTTGACGGCCAAACCACGCAGGCAGCCCTTAAGGGTCTTATGACTGAGAGCGGAAACAGCATTGGAGACGGAAATCTCTTCCAGGTTCTCCGGCCTTACTGGAAGCCGGTCTGGTTCTATTTCTTTGATAAAGCCACGGGTGAGGCCCTCTTCCTGCAGGCTGATAGCCAGTCTCTGAGTTCCAGCCTGGACGAGTTCAAGGCACTCCCGGATGATCAGGTCTTCAGCAAGATCTCCCATGCAAATGTAGACATCGATTATTTGCAGAACCACACCGATGAGGGCAACTCCACATTCGACGGCAAGGCCTTCAACGGCAATGAGTTCTCGCTGGCTGGCATATCAAATGTCTGGGCGCGGGGAGGGTCCTTTGACTTCATACAGGCCACATGCTTTCATGATCACCTGTGCCCGGGCGTGACCAGCGGTCTATTCCTGGCCAAGTATGTCGAGGAGAAGCTTCCCATCAATAACAGCACATCTGAAAGCTACAAGGTCATAGCATGCCCCAACTGGTGCAAAGACGATCTGCTTCAGATGCGCTGGGACGCCACTCCCGGAAAGAGCGGTATGTTTGTGATGGCCCTCACAGATGCTGAAAAGAAGGCTGTGCCGGGCATTGCTGGACTCTACATCCGCTGGAATGATACAGCAAAAGAGGGAGATGCTCTGGCCCTGGCTTATAACTTCAGCGCAGTAGCATTGCCCACCTGGACCGGACCTGCCTGGGGATCCAAGCTGTATCAGGATATTGTCCTCATGCCTTATGCGGATGAGCCTGAGGCTTTCATAACAGTGCTCAAGGAGTTCAAGGTGGATGCAGCCAAGTTGGCGCAGATGCAAAATGCAGGCATGCATCCCCTCAAGGTTGCAGGTGTGCTTTAGACTGCGGCGGAGTGGAGCTGCTCTTTGCAGCTTCAATTTTTTTGCGTCTCGCTATTTGGCGTTGGTGATGGAGATCTATTGGCCGAAATTTTCATGTCATATTCACATCTGTTATTTAAATTATATTAATAGGTTATAAATAATATTACCAATGGAAAGATTCTTAAAATAAAATGTCTTAACCCTGAGACGGAATGTTTACTATGCATTTTAGTCTTTAAATCAGGAGGCAACAGGAAATGAAACTTGTAGTATGCGGAAAAGGCGGAAGCGGAAAGAGCACAGTATCGGCATTGATGGCCAGAGAGCTGGCGGCCAGGGGTGAGAAGGTTCTGGTGGTGGACACGGACGAGTCCAACTTCGGGCTGTACAAGCAGCTCGGCCTTCCCCAGCCCAAGGACTTCATGGACTGCATGGGCGGAAAGAAGGGCCTCGGAGAGAGGATGAGGAAGTTCATGAGATCTGAGGGAAAGGAGAAGCTGTCCATTCTCCAGGAGTTTTCACCGGAGGATATACCATCAGAGCTAATTGTAGGGCAGGACGGCATCAGGCTGGTGGCTATAGGCAAGATACATGACTACGGCGAAGGCTGCGCCTGCCCCATGGGGGCTTTGGCCCGCGAGTTCATAGAGAAGCTGAAGGCGGACGGCATGCATGTGATCGTGGACACGGACGCAGGCATAGAGCACTTCGGCAGGGGTGTTGAGGCTGGATGCGATAAGATAGTGGTGGTAATCGATCCAAGCTATGAGTCGGTGCAGCTATCAGAGAAGATCTCGGAGATGGGCACCAAGATCAATAAGCCGGTTTTCTTTGTGCTCAACCGCATGAACGAAGATGCAGCTGAGCTCGAGTCGCTGGTGGATAAGACGAAGGTACTCGGGAGCCTTCCCTTTGACCGCGATGTCTTCAAGGCCTGCCTAAAGGGCAGCAGGGTACCGGAGATCGTGGAGATGAAGGGAATTGTGGATCGGCTCCTCGCCAATTGACCGGTGATGGAAGAATGATTTTAGAGCCAAACCAAAGATCACAGATCATGCCTCTGCCCGTGGTCCTCATATCCACGCTATCGAGGGATGGAGTCCTCAATGCCGCCCCCTGGTCCTGCGTGACTCCGGTGCTGCGGCCCCTGGATGAGGTGCTCATTGCCTCCTGGCTGAAGAGGGATACTCTGGAGAATATCCGGCAGACGGGGGAGTTCGTGATCAATGTCCCCCGGGCGGGAATGGAGGAGGCGGTGATGATCTGCGCCAGAAACTATCCGCCGGAAATAGACGAATTTAAGGAGGCGGGCCTCATCGCCCGCCAGTCGGCGGCTGTCAAGCCCCCTGGGATCGAGGGCTGTCTGGCCTGGGCTGAGTGCAGGGTTATGGAGGAGATCGCCAGGGAGAAGTATGTGCTCATTGTGGGCCAGGTGGTGCACCTGGAGGCGGACGATAGTCTCTTCTCCGAGGCGGATGGGATGGACTACGAAAAGGCCATGCCGCTCTGCTCAATTGGCAGGCCGAATGGAATGCAATTTGTCCGCCCAGTGTCCACGGGAAAAGGGGACAGATTTGCATCAATGCTGGGCAGCGGGCCAGAGCAATGATTTCGCCCATTAAGGCCCTTCGTGATGACGCATAGAGACGAGCTGACGACTCTAAACTGATCTGATAGGATGATTATGATTGACCCCATGAAGGATATCGACTGGAACCTCGTCTGGCAGAGCCAGGTGAAGGAGAACCGGAAAAGCAGCCCAGGCCGGGACTGTGCCCGCATCTGGGAGAGCCGGGAGAGCGCCCTGCGGTTTTGGGACATGTGCAGGAAGGAGAGAAGCCGCATAGACCAGACCGTCTGGGAAACTGAGATCACACCGGACTCCCGGGTGCTTGACATTGGAGCCGGCCCTGGCACCCTGGCCATTCCCTTCGCTCAAAAGGCAGCGCACGTTACTGCTGTCGAGCCAGCAGAAGGCATGTGCAGCGTGATGAAAGAGAAGATGGCTGAGTTTGGCGTCTCCAATATCGAAATAGTGCAGAAGCGCTGGGAGGATGTGGATGTAGCCGAAGACCTGTCGGCTCCTTACGATGTGGTGATAGCCTCTTTCTCCCTGGGAATGCAGGACATCCGGGCGGCGGTTCTGAAGATGGTAGCGGCATCATCGAGGTATGTGTACCTCTATCACTTCGCAGGGCCTTCATCCTGGGATATTCAGTGGCAGACGCTCTGGCCGAGGCTTCATGGCAGGCCCTATCGGCCCGGCCCCAAGAGCGATGTGCTCTACAATGTCCTCTACCAGATGGGAATCTACCCCAACCCTGGATGAGGCTATGGCAGCCCTCGCACCGCAGGCTCAGGCGAAGAGCGATGAGCAGAAGGCGATGCTGCGGGAGTACCTGCAGGGAGCGCTGCGAGAGGAGGACGGGATGCTGGTGATGCCGGGCTCGTCGGTGAGGGTGAAGATGTGGTGGGAAAAATAGGACTGCGATGCGGACAAGGGCTTGATCTAATGCTAAGGACTGATAGGGGTTCAGCTTTCAGTTCAATGGGTGCCCTCCTATATCTTCCTCCCAAACCAGAGCCTGCAAACACCATCCCCCCGGCATAGCCTCGCCACCCTCTGAAAGCCGATCTCCTCTCCCGGCTCTGAGAACTCCTTTGCCCATGTCTCGTTCTCGACCCGGCAGATAACATCGCTCACCTTCTCCGAGAGTCTCCCGCGCCCTGACCTGATCATAATCTGGTGCCAGGGGCAGCTTCGGACTGCCACTTCCAGGCCATCCTCATCCCGCTTCATCTCGAAGTCGAATCCCTCAAGCGCCAGCCTTTCGGAGAGCGCCTGATCCAGCCCCTCCAGACCCAAAGGCAGGTCCATCATGGCCTTGAGCATCCTGGCCTGAATCTTGGGAAGGACTGCCCAGACAGCCTCGTCGATCTCAAGAGCCTGCTCAAATCCCATCCGCTCCTCGACCTTCATGAACCACAGCCCGTCCACAGCGGTGTAGGACCTGCGAAAGTACTCAGTCTTCTGCTCTTCAGTTATTTCCCTCATGAATCAGCGCCCTCCTTCTTTCTCCTGCCGCCCCTTGGCCGCTTTCCTTCCCGCTTTCAGCCTGGCTTTGCACTGCTGCAGCGACCTCCGGCAGCCCTCAGCCCTCTCACGCAGCTCATGTGCCATCGGATCGCCCTGCCTTCCCATCTCCGCCTCTTTGCTATGATAAATCTGCAATGCCCCTTTGTAGCCCTTCAGAGCCCTCTTAAGGCACTCCTCAGTCTCCTCCGCCTCCGAGAGGATGACATAGGCATAGGCCATGCTCCTCAAAACATCCGCATGCTCAAGGGGCTCCCTCTCTGCGGTGTAGTATTCAAGAGCACTCCGGCAGGCATCGATTGCATTATGGCAGTTTTCGGGCCTGTTCTCAATCCCGGCGAGAGAGATGAAGCTGTGAGCCAGATTCTTTTGAGCATAGGCGCTCTCAGCAGGGCTCGTCTTCTTATAGACTCTGATGGCAGCCTGAGCCGCATGAATTGCCCTCTTGCAGTTCTCTAGGGAACCCCGAACCTCCGCCAGAGCCGAATACGCGGCCCAGAGCAGCGTCTGAGTCTCTGCATACTCGGCCGGATTGCTCTGAACTCTATAAATTCGAAGAGCCTCAAGGGCTGCATCAATGGCCCTCTCGCACTCCTGCTCCCTGGCATCATCTGAGAGCGCCACCTCGGCCAGCATACAGGCTGTGATGGCCAGATCCTTGTAGCAGCCAGCCAATTGCAAGGGCTGGCCGAACTCCTTGATTGCCTTCAGCCTTTCAATAGCTGCTTCCATAGCGGCAGAGCAGTTCTCTGGAGGGTAC
The DNA here is from genome assembly GCA_041305505.1 of Methanothrix sp. GTDB lineage: Archaea > Halobacteriota > Methanosarcinia > Methanotrichales > Methanotrichaceae > Methanothrix. The sequence goes on from JBFYLF010000122.1 coordinate 6,036, forward strand.
TCGATATCGGCCAGGATGAGGTGAGCCATCCACAGGCTTGCCTGGGCCTCAGCATAGTCCTGGGGTGAGTTCTCAAAAGTGAAGAAGGATAGGGCCTCCGTCGCCGCCTTCACAGCCTTCATGCTGTTTCCAAGTGGCTCCTCCCTCCGGGCCAAAGCCAGATAGACAGATGCGAGATTGTTTTGAGCTGTTGCATACAGCCAAGGATGCTCCTTCTTAGAATAGATCCCAGCAGCCTGGCTGTAAGCATGAAGGGCAAGCTGGCAAAGCTCCAGGAATTCATCCTCATAATCCCCAGCCTCACCATCATTCGCCTCACTGCCGGCTCCAAGGCCACAGTTTTCGCCAGCTATTTCCTTGGCTCTCGATGCAGCTTTGCCCCTTTGCGATGCTGTCCCGGAATTCCCGGCATCCTCTCTCGCCTCCACCTCTTCGGCCAGGGCAATGTAGGCGTTTCCAAGGTTATTCTCCAAGGCCGCATAGGCCAGGGGCTGCTCCTCTCTGCTGAGATAATTCTCAGCCTCCCTGCAGGCATGAAGCGCTCTCTGGCAGTTCTCCTCCTTCTCCTCCACCTGGGAGAGTGTGAGATAGGCTATGGCCAGGTTGCTGATCATGGCCCCATACTCTTGAGGGTACTTATCCTTTGAATAGACAGAGATAGCCTCCTGGTAGGTGAGAATTGCCTTCTTGCAGCCTTCGGCCTGATCTGCAGCATATCCTGCAGCTTGAGCCAGGATTAGATAGGCTCCGGCAAGGTTTGCCTTGGCAGCCGCAAAATCGAGAGGCATCTCTCTCCTGTCATAAAGACGCAAAGCTGCCATGCAAGCTTCTACAGCTTTTTTGCCGTTCTCCCTTCTGCTCTCAAGCTCTGCCAGCTTTCTATAGGCTCCGCCCAGCTCATTTTGAAGGCATGCATGATCCCTTGGATACTCCTGAGAAGAGAAGAAACAAAGAGCCTCTTCCCAGCATGAGATCGCTCTACGCAAATTGCTCTGCCGCATCGAGAGGTCTGAGAGAGAGGAATAGGCATCTCCGAGTGGCACGCCTGCACGCTTTTTCATCCGCCCTGCCCTTGATTATGCATAGACAGCTATCAGCGATCCTTCGGAGGATATTGCTCCGCTGCAGATTATCCATCTCGAAGGCCAGCATCCTCTCCCAAGCGCTGAGGGCCTTCTCGTATTCTGCGACATCACTATTCGGCATTCATTGCTCCGGCACAGCCTTGATGTTCTTTCCTGTGATGAGAATTTCACAAAGATAATTCTATTCGCCGCTACATCTAATCTTCGCATGAGAATATTGCATCCCAAAATATTAAAAAATTTTGATGATGCTGAAGAAAACTCATTTAATATTAGAAAAGAATTACAAAATTGTCTCGGCTGCATGAATGTTTGAATTGAGATTATAATATAGCTTCTCTTCCACACATGAGAGCCGGAGCCAGCTTCGAAGGGGATTGGTCGCTGGCCGCAAATGCCTGCTGCAAAAGCTTCAAGAGCCGTTTTCTGGCTAGAGTGACATTTTATTATGATCCCATATTCAGGCGATCCTCGATCTTATTATACGAGAAAATTAAACATATTTCGGTTTATTTAATTATCACAATATCCAGGAGGAGCAAAATAGCTCCAAAGAATCCCGCGATTGTGATAACCGTCTCAGTGCTTATCTCTGGATTGTGCACGAGCCGGAGCTTAAGGCCGATCCAAGATATATAGTTTTCCGGAGATCAGATGCAGGATGCGAGGGCGCTCAAAGTGCTCCTGGAGAGGCACTCAAGACTTTCCGGAGATAAATGGAACAATATCCAGGACTGTAAGAGCAACGATGGCAGCGATCCAGTAGACTGGCTTATTGTGATACCAGGTCCTGCTTCCTCTGGCGTAAACATAGGCAACATAGGGCAAAAGCGGCACTATGGATATCAGGGGATTGGGCTCTACAAAGAGTACATATGTGAATATGTAGCCCTGACTCAGCAGACAGACCGCGGTTGCCAGCCCCACTTTGGCCTGGTTGTTGATTCTCATGGGCTACTGCATCTTTCAATCATATTAATAAGCCTTTCACGGCGTTTCATGGGAAGAAGAGATCAATGCTTCAAAGATGCCTGCAGCTCCTTGAGATGCTTTGTGTTTATCACATCAGACCTCTGGAGCCAGGCCCTCCTGGCCACATTGATCCCGTACTTCATCGTCGAGAGCTGCCCGGCATCATGGGCATCTGAGTTTATGGCTAACTTAACCCCTGCCTTCATGGCTGCCCTTGCATTGATATCCGAGAGATCCAGGCGGCCTGGATAAGAGTTTATTTCAAGGGCAGTCCCAGTTCTGGCAGCGGCTTCGAATACAGATGGAAGATCCAGATCGTAAGCCTCCCTCTGGCCTATGATCCTTCCTGTGGGGTGTCCGATGATGTCGACGTTATCATTTTCTATGGCAGAGATCAGCCTTCCGGTGATGGCCCTCTCGCTCTGCCCTCCGCCCATGTGAAGGGATGCTACAACCACATCGCATCTGGCCAGAAGGCTGTCTGGATAGTCGAGATTACCATCGGACTTGATGTCAACCTCAGTTCCACTCAGAATGGTTATTCCCTCAAGGCTCTCATTTGCCGCCTCTATTGCTCTTATCTTCTCCTCCAGCTTATCCGGCGATAAACCCCCTGCTATCCCCACAGACGGAGAGTGATCGCAGAGGGCAATGTATTCGTATCCCAGGGCGCGGGCTGCCCGGGCCATCTCCATTATGGAGGCCCTGCCGTCCGACCAGTCGCTGTGAATGTGCAGATCGCCACGTATATCCTTTAGCTCCAATAGATCTGGCAGCATCCCCTTCATTGCAGCCTCGATCTCTCCCAGGTCCTCTCTCATCTCTGGTGGGATGTAAGAGAGCCCAAGAGCTGCGTAGACGTCCTCCTCTCGATCAAAGAATAGATCGCGACCGTCTGAGAGCCTGGTCAGAGAATATTCGCTCAGGGAGTAGCCGCGAATGAGAGCGATCTGGCGAAGCCTGACGTTATGCTCCTTGGAGCCTGTGAAATACTGAAGCACGGTGCCGAAGGATTGGTGCTCAACTATCCGAAGGTCCACCTGTATGGTATCCTGGACGATGACGCTTGCCTTGGTCGGGCCTCTGGCCAGAACTTCCTGGACCATTGGCATCCTGGAGAAGGCTGCTACGATCTCTTCAGGGCGGCTGGCCGTGGCCAGGATATCTATGTCGCCCACGGTCTCCTTGGCCCTTCGAAAGCTTCCGGCAGGAGTTATGTGCTCCAGGCCTTCCAGTCCCTGAAGGAAGGAGATGATCTGGTTTACCAGTGGCTGCGCGGAGCTGTAGAGTATGCGATTGCTTCGTTTCTTGTATCTCTCAATAGACTTTAGGATGTTGCTCTCGCGGGTCGGCCCCATTCTGGGAAGCCTTCTGATTCGGTGCTCCCTGGCAGCCCTCTCGAGATCTTCTATGCTTGTGATGTTCAGCTTTTCATGGAGCATGAAGACTGTCTTGGGGCCGAGCCCTGAGATCTGGAGAAGCTCAGCAAGGCCTGGCGGAGTCTTTGCCAGAAGATCCTGGTGGGCCGCCATTTTGCCGGTTTTCAGGTACTCTTCAACCTTCTCGGCTATGGCCCTTCCTATGCCTGGTATGCTCTTCAGCCTTCTCTGACGGCAGACTGAAGAGATGTCTTCCGGCAGGCCCTCTATCGCCCGGGCGGCTTTGCTGTAGGCTATTATCTTGAAGCGGTTCTCCGCCTGGAGTTCGAGCAACTCAGCCATCTGGTAGAGTATATCTGCAACCTCGCGGTTCTTCACGAATAGGAGACAAGGATCTACCCGGTAATAATAATTGTTCTCTCTCCAGAAGTTAAGAATAAATAATGGAATTCAAGGTATATAAATAAGCGAGGAATATTATGAGACAACTCTTCCATATTGCCATAACCGCAATTCTTGCCTTATCTCTCTTGGAAGCGGGATTTGCTGTAGATCCTGGGACGGCTCCAGTCTCCTGCATAAAAGCTGCCTGGGAGACACAAACAGAGACTCGTGCCATCGAAAGCTTGCCATCATCTTATATGATAGAAGTTCCCTGGCATCAGCAGATGAACGGCCTCTTCTGCGGTGAGGGGGTTCTTGAGACAGTCTATGATTACTGGGGCCCTGATATAGATCAAAAGAAGATAGCAAATGTGGCCAGGAGCTCATCTTCTGGCACCTGGACCCATGATATGGTAAGAGCCGGGCATTTCAGCAACATGAGCATAGCTCAGGGGAGTTTCTTCCCAAATGCCATTCCTGTAGCCGGGTATTCGGAAAGGCCCATCGGTTATTCATCATTCTCCCGTGCGTCCGATGAATTTTGGCTTGATGATCTGAAATGGCTTATATCTTCCAAAATTCCGGTTATTCTTCTTATGACATTCGAGCCTGATGGAGGTGGAGGGCATTACAGGACCGCCATTGGATACAATGATAGCTCAGGCATGGTTTACTTCAGCGATCCCTGGGGAAGAGACCTAAAGCATAAGACAAACTGGACGGGAATTACCTCCTGGACATACGATGAACTGGAGAGCGGCTGGAACTACACTGCGGATGGGGAGGATCATCCTTACTGGGGAATGATAATGATGCCATGGCAGATAGATGCAAAAGTATCTGGGAGGCTGAGACCCGGCGGATCAGCAGCAATCGATGTCCAGATCACCTATCCCTGCCCGGAGCCATTCAATTCCTCTGAGTTCCCTGCCAGGGAGGCAAGAGCAGTTTTGACACTGGATGAAGGGATGAGGCTTGTTTCAGGTTCGAATACTGTGGCGCTTGGAGAGATTGGTGCGAGATCCTCCAAGAGAGCCAGTTGGAGGGTTGCATTTGACGGGCCAGTTGAAGGCAAGCAGATCAGAGTAACTGCATACGGAAATGTCACTGGCCACGTTCCTGAATCCCGCTGGACGGGGGAGAAAAAATCCTATCCGCCATATGATTATTCCGATTTGATAGGTGGAGAGGCGACCATATCTCTTTGAGGCTAAAAGGTAATGATGCTGATCCCATCGGCGATCAATTTATTTTTATCCGATAAGTCCTACCTTCGGCAGCCTCTTTCTCCCAGGGTCTTTTGAGGATCATGGTGATCTCAGTCTCGCCGATGCCGATCGGAATGAAGGTGAAGGCCTCAGTTCCGCCACCACCTATCGCTAGAGGCTCGCTCGCCTTGAAGCTCTTATCCTTCAGCTTTACCATTTCAGAGTCGAATTTAGCCTCCCAGAGGTATCCCGTGGTAGGAACCGATTCCAGGGAGATTAAGAACTCCTCGTTCAGCTTCACTTTAAATTCTGATGGGTTCATATCTGCAGCCACCATTGATTTCGCAACTCAAATTATGAAGAGAAGGATTTGATATAAATTACGAAAGGGAGGGATATAACTCCTTTTCCCTCCCCGCATTTCACAATACTTACTTGACCTCGATCTCCACAACGACGTCGTTGTAGTCCCTGTCTCCGAGACCGTAGAGGTCCTCCCACCTCAACTCCCACTTGTTGACTCCCGTCTG
>JBFYLF010000123.1:0-4881 GCA_041305505.1 Methanothrix sp.
CACCACCAGATACGCTCTGCACCCGGACGGCTTTGGACTTCGGGAGGTCGCAGAGAAGAGCGATGCAGATGCGCTCGTCATCTGCGGTGGCACGGGCTTAGGTCCCCAAGACCTGACGCTCGAAGCGGTCGAGCCCCTCTTTGAGAAGACACTTCCGGGTTTTGGCGAGATATTCCGCTACAAGAGCCTTGAGGAGGTTGGAACAAGGGCTATACTAACCCGAGCGGCCGCTGGGATATATCAAGGCAGGCCCATCTTCTGTCTGCCGGGCTCGCCGGGAGCGGCAAGATTGGGGATAGATCTCATCCTGGCAGAAATCGACGGCACATCAGGGAATAAATAGAAAAAATAATTCTATTTGCATGAAAATTTGTCCCGCCACAGTAGCCTTTTATATGATTAGCACTCTGATAAGGATATAGAGCTAGCAAGGGGAAGATTGGCCAATGGAGACAGAGATTCCAGTGCGAGATATAATGACACGGCCTGTTATAACAGCCGGCGCCGAACTGGACATTTTGAGCGCTGCCAGGAAGATGGCCTCGGCCAATGTGGGCAGCCTGATAATCGTATCAGGCGGAAATCCCGCAGGCATTTTAACTGAAAGAGACCTTGTAAAGAAGGTCCTGGCCGAGGGCATAGATCCCAGAACTCTTCATGCGGCCGATGTCATGAGCTCACCAGTTGTCTCCGTAGGGCCGGATGCCAGCCTGAGCGATGCAGCAGCTCTTATGCTCCGCTCGGGGGTAAAGCGGCTTCCCGTCATGTCCAAGGGAAAGCTGGTTGGCATAATCACAGATACAGATCTTGCATCTGGGTCTGCTTCCCTCGGAATGAATGATATTTTAAGCGATCTCTTGGAGATGCACAGGGAGAGCGTTAATTTTGACCAGCCGGCGGGCCTGCCGCGAGGAATATGCGAGGTCTGCGGCCAGCTCTCCGATACCCTGGAAAACGTCAACGGGCAACTGCTCTGTTGGAGCTGCAGAGACGGGAACAGATAGACCATAATTATAGCTGGGCAGCGGAGGAATTGCATTTGTTAGTCGAAGATATTATGTCCAGAGATCCTCTCTACGTCGAGGATTCCACATATCTAACCAAAGCGCGCCAGATCATTCGGGATAATCATGTGCGCGGTCTGCCGGTATTAAACAGCAGGGGAATGGTCCTAGGGATTGTCACCAACCAGGACATGCTGAGGGTGACATCGACCAAGTCTAATGTGACTGTATCCGGCTATGTGATGCCGGCCCCCACTGTGACGAAAAAGATGGATATTCTTGATGCAGCAAGGCTCATGCTCAAGGAAAAGACAACTTTGCTTCCCGTAGTCGAGTCTGAGGAGAAGCCTGGGCTATTGGGCGTTGTCAGCCTTTTGGACGTGTTCATGAACATCGATTTGGGGATTGTGCCCAATAAGCAGATATCCGAAATAATGACCACAAAAGTTGTAACCACTCGTCCCGACGATCCCATAACCAAGATCTGGGATCTGATGGTTGAGAAGGACTTCACAGGCCTCCCGGTGGTCCAGGAAGATAAGCTCATAGGAATGATCACCCGATTTGATATGCTGAAAGGAAAAGCCAGGATCAGCAAAGAGAGCGAGAGAAGGCCGCCAGATTCGATGCAAATGCCAGTAGAGAAATTTATGAGTTCGCCACTATATAGCATAAAGCCAGAAGATAGCGTACGTACAGCTATCGAGCTGATGCTCAAGCATGAAGTGGGCAGGGTCTCGGTCGTGGACGGGGATAATCTGGTTGGAATAGTGGATAGAAACGATCTGATCAAATGCTACCTTGGTGAATGAAGATGAGCAAAGGGCCAATGACGGGAAAGGATGTTACAAGGATTCCGCAAAAGAACGACCGCATGCCTGTATCCCCCGGATCGGGGGAGAGAGCACCTCTGCAATTCGACTCCCGAAATGCCGAGCGCGCCAGCAATGTTGTTGGAGTGGCCTCGCCTGATGTGGTCACAGTCCCGCCCACAACCACCATCATGGGCGCAATCAAGACCATGATCTTCTATGGCTTCTCCAGGCTTCCGATAGCCGATCCAGGCACAAAGAGGCTCATAGGATTTGTGACGTCGGTAGATGTGGTCGACTTCCTCGGAGGGGGCTTGCGTCACAGTCTCCTCCAAGAGAAGTACAGCGGCAACATCTACACTGCCATAAACGCCGACATCAGGGAGATCATGAGCACCAATCTCACATATGCAAACGAAAAGGTCTCCTTAAACGACGTCTTGAAGCTTATGTATGAGAAGAACGTTGGCGGCCTTCCAATAGTCGACGATGATCTGCGAATTAAAGCCATAATCACAGAGGAGGACTTCGTACGCTTCTGCCGGGGCGCTGAAACCGGGCTGTCTGTGGAGTCCTTCATGAGCCCGAATGTCGTGACGGCACCTGCCCAGACCACTATAGAGAAGATGACCCGGATGATCATCCAGAAGGGCTTTCGCAGGATGCCTGTAGTCCAGGACGGGGTGCTGATGGGCATGGTTACAGCATCCGATATAATGAAGTATCTGGGCGGGGGCGAGGCATTCCAGAAGGTGGTCACAGGCGACATCGGCGAGGTCATGAACCAGCCAATCAAGAGCCTGATCAAGAGAAGTCTGATGGCCACTGAGAAGAAAGCAGACCTCGGCCATGCAGCCAGGAAGATGATGGACAATGACATCGGATCTCTGCCCGTCATGGACAGGGGATCCCTGGTCGGCATTCTGACTGAGAGAGACTATGTGAGGGCATTAGCCGAGAACAGAGGAATAATGCAATGATCATAAAGAAAGTCAAAGATTACATGAGCGCTCCCATCTATGTCGTCGAGCGAAACGAGCCCATTCAGATGGCAAGGAACCTTATGTTCAAGTACGGCATCGGGAGGCTGCCTGTGCTGGACGCAGGCCGCCTTGTGGGAATAGTCACAAAGTACGACATCACCAACAGGCTCAATCAGGCCGCTCCCGATTGGAGGAGAAGGCCGATAGACAAGGTTCCAATCCAGGTTGTAATGACCGAGAAGCCCATAACCATATTCCCTGATGCGACGATGCCCCAGGCGGCAGAGCTTTTAATAGAAAACGGAATATCCGGGCTTCCTGTGGAGCGCGAAGGAGAGATCGTGGGGATGATCACCTCCAGGGATATGATGAGGTACTTCTCAGAGCAGGATCTGAAAGCCACAGTCGGCGACCTGATGAGCAGAAACATGCTGAAGGTGCACCGTCACCATACCATAGGCCATGTCCTGGAGGAGATGAATGTTCAGGGGCAGAGCCGCGCCCTTGTCTACGAGGACAATACAACGCCCGTTGGGATTGTGACGAGGTCTGGCCTCACATTCTCAGAGATAATGGGACCAAAGGATGAGATGGAGACCAAGAACATCAAGATGACCCGAAAAGAGAGCCCTGCCGGCAGAAAGCAGTATCGGTATGTCAAGCAGATGCCTTTTGTTGCCGAGGACATCATGACCGCTCCAATTTTCACAATCGGCGCTGAGGAGAAGGCTGTAGAGGCGAGCCGAACACTGGTTGAGAAGAGCATCATAGGAATGCCTGTGGTTGACAAGGAAGAGGTAGTCGGCTACTTCTCTGCTGATGAGATCATCATGGAGATAGGGGGGTGGAAGTAAATGCAGGTAAAAGACATCATGAGCGAGCCGGTTACAATTGATAAATCCGAGAGGGTGGGCCATGCCCTGGATCTTATGGAGAAGAACGATCTGCGGCGGCTGCTGGTCACAAACAAGGATAAGCTTGGCGGAATAATCACCACCCGGCAGATTGCCCGCGTCTTGGGCGCTCGAAAGTCCCTGGGGATGCCTGCATCATCTCTGCATGTGGCCTCCGCTACCATGGACTCGTTGATCAAGATCCTCCCGGATATGGATGTTGAGGATGCCATGGTCCTCTTGCAAAAGACCAGCGTGCTCGTGGCGATGGATGGGGAGAAGGTCCTGGGCTGGGTCCGGCCGAGAGAGGTTTTGGCCGCTGTCAAGGTGAGCGGCATGGCATCCGACGCCATGAGGTCTCCCCTGACTGCCAATCCAAACGATCGGCTGGTGCACGCAAGGCGCATGATGCTTGATCGCGATGTAGGACGGCTGCCTGTTGTCGAGGGTGGGAGGCTCGTTGGCATCATATCCGAAGGCGATGTAGCCAAGTCCCTTCGTGCATTCAGGGATCTCAATGATACAGCCAGCAAGCAGTACGCAAGGATCTACAACATCCTTGTATCGGATGTCATGACCCATGACGTCCAATATGTCTACGTTGACACCCCCCTCGACGAGGTAAAGAGAATCATACTCGATGAGAATAGGGGCGGCCTGCCTGTCCTGAACCGCAGGGAAGAGGTTGTTGGGGTGATCACCAGGAGGTCCATATTGGATTATCTGGTGAGGACCAGATGAATCTGTCAAGAGTTGCACAGATACTGGGTATAACTGAGAGCAGGCTGCAAGGCCTGCAAGAGACAATAATTCGAGAATCCGCCTGGCCCGAGCCCCGATTGCTCCGCTTCGAGAAGGAGGCTTCTGGAATCGAGGCCGGGACTGTTGTTTTTGAAAACGGCGAGATAGCATTCGGCTATCCCAAGATCCGCAGGCCCCTCATGCTTGAGGCAGCAATAAAGCGGCACTTTTCGGGGCCATTGGCCGTCGAGGAGAAGATGAACGGTCACAATGTTCGGGTCTTGTCTGTGAGCGGCGATATGGTGGCTCTGACTCGTGGCGGCTTTGTCTGTCCGTATTCGACCGAGGTGGCCCGCCAGCTTGTTCCAGAGGAGATATTCGAGAAGCATCCACAGATGATCTTGTGCGGGGAGATGGTTGGGCCTGAGAATCCCTATGTGGCCAAGGA
>JBFYLF010000124.1:0-4606 GCA_041305505.1 Methanothrix sp.
CGCCAGGGCCATCTCACGAGTACGCCTCCAGAGTCCTCTGCTCTCCTGTCGTCCTCGCCTCAGCCTTCCCCCGGCCCTTCGCCGCAACCGGCTCACTGTAGATGCAGAACACCCGGTCGGCCAGCTCGGCCATCTCCTGCAGGTGGGGGTCCAGGGCCGGCAGGACCGTGGCCTCCCGGGAGGTCTGCTTGAGGGCCTGGAGACAAGCAGACTAAAACTTCTTGAGCACTGGATAATTATGAATTCTACCAGCGATAATTGTCCATAACTTGCACCATATCTCTAAAAATCGATATCAATGTGTTTTATGAGCTTTTCCATATCGTGTCCATAACTGGATCTAACGGCCTGGTCGTGCCAGAACATAACGTGATCCTCTCCGAGACCCTTCTTGCCGCAGGAGGCCCGCATCCTTCATCTTGCGCAGCACATATTTTGCTCTGGTGTCATCGACTCCGAGAAGCTGCTGGCAGTCTGCTCTTTTTATAAATCCGTGCTCTCGGACATATGCCAGGATACGCTCCTCATCGCTTATTAAGGGAGCATTATAAAGTATAGCCAAAAACGCAGTTCTTCTGTCTTCAAATCTGGGTGGCTGCAGATTGGCCTTGCGCATGGCATCCAGCATGGCATCTATCCCGCTGCCTCTGTTCTCCACGAGGTGGACATCCTCCATCAGATGCATGAGCAGCCGGTTCCTGGTAGACTGCCCTTCTTGCAGTCTATCGAGTGTCACCCTGCCATATAGGCCGCCAGGATTCTCGACCTCGAGACGATCGGCAAACATCCGCACCTGGATGTGGCTCCCCCGCACGAAGTGGCTGTAGTCACGGTGGGCCAGGGCATTGACTATGGCCTCCCGCAAGGCCACCTCCGGATACTCAGGGATATCCTCCCTGAGGACTCCTCGAATCAGACTGCCCTTCCTCATGCCGGCCATCACGTATGACACGGCATTGTCTACCATCTCATCCAATGTACCCTCGAATTTGCGGTTATCCAGGAACCTCTCGCCAGATGGGGCCTCCTCGGTCGTGGTGGTGCCATAAAATTGCAGATAAGCTATGAAGAGCTGCAGCTCAAAGATCTGAGGATAAATGCCAAACATCAGCAGCCCGGCAAGAGTCGGATGCAGGACGCCATCGACCTCAACGACGATCTGAAGCTGCTTTAGGATCTGCTCAAAAGGCAGATCCCAATAAGCGGCATTGAGACGGGCCTCTTTCCTTCGTGCCAGGTACTTCTCAAGCTTCGCTCTGTCCAAGTCCTGCAGAGTGGCCCGGAGGACAGGCTCCTCATCAAATGTCGGCTGGGTGCGGGAGCTGACGAAGCTGTAGATCTCATAATCGCTCATCCGGCGCGTCGAGTTGCCCACGCGGATGAAGGATCCTTCTTGCAGGTGGTGCGGGCGGTGATAGCAGGGTTTCTGGTCGTAGGCGACCTCCGGAACCTCAACGGCCACCACAGTTCCGCCCTCGATCTCCTCTACAGAGAAGCTGGGGCGCAGGGGTGGCTCCATCTGGGCGGCAAGGCCACTCAGGTCCTCTTGCAGCTTCCTGGGATGGCCCACGCCCACCACCTTGAAGCCGGAGTCCTCGTCCAGGCCGAAGAGCAGGACGCCTCCACCCGGCCGGTTGGCGAAGGCGGATAGGGGCTTGTAGAGGTCTGCAGGTGTGCCGCTGTGGGCGGCCTTGGCTTCTACGCCCTCCAGCTCCCCGTGGCGGCGGCGCAGGTCGGCGATGTGGCGGAGGATTTCTGAGCGGTACATGATTAAATCCGTAAAGGCTATAGCATGTTTATCTCATTTGTGTAAGTTGATCTGGCGAGAGGACATGCAAAGGCATCATTGGTTACTAGACTCGCAGAGGTATTCTTTTATGATGGAGTTCGCCAGACTCATCACACCAGCTCATATCAAGAATAAACTCGCTTGACATGCCCGCGCATAGCAGTATCAAATATTCGAAAGTTGTAACGGCCACGATTAAAGGTAATTCTATTGGCATACCTAAAATGTGCTGATTCAGGTCTCCTTCGACCAGCATCGTAATATCTCTTGCATCTGATGGTCCCCTGTTTTCGATCGAGAGATAATTATTTCTGCGATCCCCATCCGTCCGATGCTCTATCCTCGCAGCAAGTTCGGCCTGAAGTCGTCCCTTACGTCGCTCTTGTTCTTGATATTCGGTGATAATCAATTGCTGATGCGCGATTTCTATTTGTTTCTCAATTATATCGGTTTGCCTTATGGCTATATCTGACTGCAATTTTGAGATATTGGTCTGACGTTCTTGAAAATCTGCTTGCTTATCCTGAATCGCAACCTGTCGGTTTTGGATGGAAATTTGTTTGTGTGCAATGTACAATGCTGCGATGACGGCGGCAACTGTCGCTATGGATGTTATCCAATCGGTAACCTCAGGAGCCATATCGATATATTGTCTCACATCTCTGCATGAAATAGTTATGTTGCTAAAAAAGGCACCAATCTGCACTGGCGCAGCGGAAGATGGGCTTGCCGCACCTCACCTTCTGAAGCACGTAGGAGCCACTGCCCAGAAAAGATCGCTCCAACATAGTTTTATATCTAATTATCATGATAATTACCCCACGGAGTCTTCTCTCTGTAGCCCAACACCTTCGACGTGGTCCCCAAGCGCAGGCGCATCACTGTGTTCATGGCGGCAGGCGGCTGGATCTTCAAGCACTTCTTTGACGACAGTGCGATCTTCAAGGAGCTGGCCGGCTACTACAACAAGGACCTCTATCGCTTCGAGTTCAAGACGGTAGGCGAGAGGAACAGGGCCTTCAAGCTCCTGGAGCTATGCGGCTTCGATGTGTATCTGGTGGAGGACCTGAAGGGCTACGCGGTCAAGCTGCTCAGGTACGCTAGATACGCCACAGTGCTGAAGAGTTCCGTGGCCATGATCGAGACCCAGCAATGGCGCATCTTCCTGATGAAGGACCTGGCCGCGGTGGAGGATGCCCAGAGTCAGGGAGCCAAGATTGTAGAAGTGGATGTGAGATTTTAGGTGCCAGGGAGATGCATCAAATCCCGCCCCCTCCTACACTTATCTCTTAATAGCAAGATAATTACGTATACTAAATTCACTTTTCATTAAGATTATGCATCTCAAAGAGAACGAAGTCCGTGTCTTGATGCAAATCACCCGCTCCCTGGAGCCGGTGCACCCCGGCGACCTGCAGAAAGAGCTGAGCCTCCTGAAGGGCTCCATCTCCCGCATCATAACCAGCCTGCAGGATATTGGCCTGGTGGAGCGGTCTAAAGGCCAGATCGTTCTGGCCGGGACGCCCCCTGTCGAGGCTTTCAAGCGGCTCTACTACAGCCACCGTGCCTCTCCCTTGCCAGAGGTCCTATCCGGCAAGAGGATGGAGCTGCTCTCCCGACTGGACCAACGCCTCATGAGCCTGGAGGCCCTGGCCGAGGAGACTGGCATATCCAGCGACACCATCTACTTCTACCTGCGGGGCTTCCTATCCCTAGGACTCGTCAGCCGCTCCAAGCAGGGTAAAGCCTACCTCTATTCTTTCAACAACATCCTCTGGAAGGAGCTCAAGGATTTTGTCTCATCCCTCCAGGAATACCAGCTCCTGCGCCTTGTCCCCAGGGAGGCTCTGCTCATAAAGAGCTACGATGATAGTGTGCTCTTCAAAAGCCTGAGGCAGCAGGATGCAACGCCCACCTCTTTCTCGGCTTACAGGGACCACGGGATTCAGCTGGGACTGCGGGATAACTACTACACCCTGCCCAAGAGGGAGCTGTCCATTCAGGAGATCTTCATCCACTCCCTCGACTCTGCGGAGGACTACCGCCAGAGGCTATTTTGCATACTGTTTTACCTGAAGAACAGAGATGAACTGAAAGACGCCAGGCACCCCATGATGGAGAGCATCCGGGCGGCCTTGAGGGGAGAGAACATCAAGGGCTATCCCAGCCGAGAAGAGATAGAAGAGCAGGCGAAGCTATATGAAATCCCAGATATCGAGCCGTGAAGACGTAGATGAGATCCTGAAAAGCCTGGGGGAGCGCCTGGCCGAGCCGGTATAGGTCTTGATCATAGGCGGGGCGGCCATGCTGGAGCTGGGCTTGAAGGACGTGACCAAGGACATCGATCTGGTCTGCAGGGATGCGGCAGGCAAGGCTGCTTGAAGCGGCCAGGAGCCTGGGATTCGAGCTGTTCGGTCCGGAGAAGAGGCATGCCCGCCTGGGCCTGGACAGGGTGGCCGTCAAGGGTGGGCACACCCTGGACATCTTCGCCGGCCGGATCTCCTACGACTTCGGGCTTTCCGAGAGCATGTGGCAGAGGGGCAAGAAGACCTGTCTCCTCGGAAAGGCGGAGATAAGGTATGCAGCAGTGGAGGACATTTTCAGTCTCAAGCTGATCGCCAACCGGCCAAGGGATCTCGAGGATTGTATCTCTCTGGCATCGGCGAAGATGGATTTTGAGGCGATCTACTCCGAGATTCTGGCTCAATATTCCAAGGCCGGGACAGTCGAGGAAAAGATATGGATCACATACCTGGAAGAGGGCATCGGGAAGCTGGAGGAGGACTACCGGCTGCAGGTGACCATTGCGGACAGGGT
>JBFYLF010000125.1:0-5855 GCA_041305505.1 Methanothrix sp.
TGAAAAAGCCCGCTTCCTCGATCTCATAAAGCACTTCATAGTCTTCGAAGCCGATGGCGAGAAGGTCGCCAAGAAGATGGCCGCCTATCACCAGTACCACGCCGTCAACAAGGCCGTAGAATGCACCGTGAAAGCCTGCTCCCCGCAGGGCGACCGCAAGGCAGGTGTGATCTGGCATACCCAGGGCAGCGGCAAGAGTCTATCCATGGCCTTCTACGCCGGCAAGATCATCCTTCATCCGGCCATGCAAAACCCCACCCTCGTTGTATTAAACGACAGAAACGACCTGGACGACCAGCTCTTCGACACCTTTGCCTCCTGCCAGGAGCTTCTCCGCCAAAAACCGGTTCAGGCCGAGGACCGGGAGGACCTGAAGAACCTCCTCCAGGTCGCATCCGGCGGCGTTATCTTCACCACCATCCAGAAGTTCTCGCCCGAAGGCGACAAAGAAAAGTATCCCCTCCTCTCGGATCGCCGCAACATAGTCTTCATTGCAGACGAGGCCCACCGGAGTCAGTACGGCTTCAAGGCCCACACTGTCAAGAGGAAGGAAGGGGCCTACATCGCCTACGGTTTTGCAAAATACCTCCGTGATGCCCTGCCCAACGCCTCATTCATTGGCTTTACCGGGACGCCCATAGAGAAGACGGATATAAACACCCCGGCAGTCTTCGGCAACTACATCGATATCTACGACATCCAGCGAGCAGTCGAAGATGGCGCAACTGTGCGCATCTACTACGAAGCCAGGCTGGCCAAGCTTGATCTATCGGAGGCCGAGCGGCCCAAGATCGATCCCAACTTCGAGGAGGTCACAGAGGGCGAGGAACAGGCCATGAAGGAGCGGCTCAAGAGCAGATGGGCCAGGCTGGAGGCCGTGGCCGGTGCAGACAGGCGAGTCTCTCTCATCGCCGAAGATATCGTCCAGCACTTTGAAAAGCGCCAGGAGGCCCTGGAGGGCAAGGCCATGATCGTCTGCATGAGCCGCCGCATCTGTGCCCAGATGTACGAGGCCATTGTCAAGATCCGACCAGAATGGCACGATCCCGACGACGAGAAGGGCGTAATCAAAGTGGTCATCACCGGCTCGGCCTCCGATAAAGAGAACCTTCAGCCCCACATCAGAAACAAGAAGAAGCGAAAGGACATGGCCGACCGCTTCAAGGACCCCAATGATCCCCTTAAGCTGGTCATAGTCAGGGATATGTGGCTCACCGGCTTTGATGCCCCATGCCTGCACACCATGTATATCGACAAATTCATGCAGGGCCACGGCCTGATGCAGGCCATCGCCCGTGTGAACCGGGTCTTCAGAGACAAGCCCGGCGGCATGATCGTGGATTACCTGGGCATTGCCGAGAGCCTGAAGTACGCACTGGCCGAATACACTGAGGGCGACCGGAGAGAGACTGGCATTCCTGAGGATGAGGTTGTGGCCCTCATGCTGGAGAAGTATGAGGTCGTTCGAGCCATGTTCCACGGCTTTGATACCTCCAGGTTCTTCCGGGGCACCCCAGAGCAGCGTCTGGCGGCCATCGCCGAGGCCATGGAGCACATTCTCTCCCTGGAGGATGGCAAGAACCGCTATATTCAGGCAGTGACCGAGCTATCCAAGACCTACGCCATAGTAGTAACCCATGAAAAAGCCCAGGAGATTCGGGAGGAGGTCGCATTTTATCAGGCGGTCAGATCCGGACTATCAAAGGCCACTTCTTCCAGCGGCAAGACCAAAGATGAGCTAGATGCTGCCATAAGGCAGATAGTATCCCAGGCAATTGTGCCCCAAGGAATCGTGGAGATCTACAAGGCAGCCGGCATCAAGACTCCTGATATCTCGATTCTCTCTGAGGAGTTCCTGGAAGAGGTGCGAGGTCTGCCTCACCGAAATCTTGCCTTAGAGCTATTGAAAAAGCTTCTGCACGATGAAATCAAAACCATTTCTCGTAGGAATCTGGTTCAATCAAGGACCTTTGCCCAGATGCTAGACAAGTCGATCAAAAAATATCATAACCGCTCCATCGAGGCGGCCCAGGTTATTGAGGAGCTCATCCAGTTAGCCAAGGAGATGCGAGAGGCCAAAAAACGAGGAGAGAATCTCGGCCTGACTGAGGACGAGCTGGCCTTTTACGATGCGTTAGAGGTCAACGACAGCGCTGTCAAGGTGCTGGGCGATGAGACCTTGCAGCAGATCGCCAGGGAATTGGTTCAATCCGTCCGGAAGAATGCGACCATCGACTGGACGGTAAAAGAGTCAGCCAGGGCAAAGCTGCGGGTGATCGTCAGGCGGCTGCTGAGAAAGTACGGCTACCCGCCGGATAAGCAGGAGAAGGCGACGCAAACGGTGCTCGAACAGGCGGAGCTGCTGTGCAAAGAATGGGCATGTTAATATGAATGGATTATGTATGGATAGCTTCAGGTCAATTCGTGAGGGCGCGAGTCAACTCACTCACATCCATTGGTAGTGCCTCATCACCTCGGGCACAAAATCGTAGAGCAGGCTGTTTTCCACATAGCCGAAGAAGAGGCAGCCCCTGCATTCTTTCGAGATCTGCCTGCGCTTCTCCCTTGCCTCCTCCCATACCCTCGCAAGTCCGCTGCTTATATTTCCCAGAGGCTCCTGGTGAACCCGGCAGCATCCTACACTCCCGTCAGACGCCACGTGCATTATGATGTCTGAGGCATGGCAGACAAATCCCGGCATCGAATCAGTCCTCCGTTTGGAGTTCTTTATCATATTAAGGTAAGTTTGTGAGTTTATTATGGGAGCCCCGCTCTCTTTCAGCTCAATAAGCCCTTCAATTGCCCTCTCAAAGGCTGGAATATCCAGGATCGCCAGAGCGCCCCAGATCTTTGGATCGATCTCCTCCGACTCATGCATGGGCTCGAAAGAGATCCAGCAGCCCAGCGACTCTGCCAGGTTGACGAGATCGGAAAGCTCATGCACATTTTTCCCCGAGATCACGCAGTTCATCAGGATATCATGTCCTGCCTTCCTGGCAGCCCGGATGCCATCGAGAATTGGACCGAGATCTATCCCTCGCAGGCCTCGATAGCTCTTGATCCCGTCCACGGATACAGAGAGCATGTCCAGGTCGGCCAGATCCCCGACTCTCTTTTTGAGCAGCAGGCCGTTTGTGACCATAGATGTCGTCAGGCCAAGGGATTTGGCATGATGCAGGATCTCGGGCAGGTCCTCTCTCATCAGGGGCTCGACTGTCCAGGCATTATAGACGCCTATTCCATAGTCCTGCGCCTCGTTTAGCATTTCAATAATCTGGCTCCTGCTCATCTCCTTCTCGGGAGTGCGCCAGTAGCTGCAAAAGTCGCATTTCATGTTGCATCTGGAGGTTATGCCGTGAGAGAGGACAAAGGGCCTCTTCTTAACCCTCATCTGCCAGAGGGCCCGGGCAGCCATTCGAGGCGAGAAGGATCTCATGATTGCCATATTCTTTCCTCTGCCCGTTGATAAACCTGGCTGCTCTCTGGATAATTCGCTGAGCTATTCTCTCCCGATCTCTTTTTTGGCTCAGGCTTCTTTTTGCTAATTTGCTATTGTATCCTCGAAATGGTCAAAGGAGCTGGCCGAAAATCATAAGAGATGGAAATGGCAAAACCAGAATAAGGACTGATTATCCGCAATGCTCGAACTGATTCTCCAGGCTCTCGGTGATACATTCGCCACCATGACAACGGTATTTGTCATGCTCTTTCTCACGGGTTTTCTGCTGGAGATGAATGCATTCTCGCGCTTCTCCCATCTGGCCAAACCTCTGACTTCATTGTCACGTCTGCCCGCCCCCTCAGCTTCATCATTTGTGATCAGCCTCGGATCGGCTCTGGCCGCAAATACCATGATTGCCAGGCTTAAAGAGGAGGGGCATCTGAGCGAGAGGGAGGCGTTCTTGAGTGCTATAATGAACAGCGTGCCGGTCTATTTCAGGGAGCTTTTCACATATCAACTGGCCTTTGTGATTCCTGTTTTGGGCATGTTCGTCGGCGGGGCTTATGCCCTGATATCAGTTGCCACCGGGCTGATCAAGCTGGCCCTGGTCGTTGTCCTGGGCAGGACCTATCTGGCGGCAGACAATTCTGCTTTGTGCGCTGCTCCCTCATCTTCCAGCTCGAGCTCAAGCCGGGCCGGATCGCAGTCATCAAGCGACTTTTTGTCGCCTTCCGAGGGCTGGCAGGATCGGTACATGAAGGCGGCCAGGAAATCCCTGCAGAGGCAGAGCCGGATATTCCTGAGGATCGCTTCACTATACTTCATCATGACCTTTCTGGTTCTTTATTTGAGCCGGGATGGGATCTTGCAATCCCTGGATGTCCTGCCACTTGCCAGCTTCTTCTCCGTTCCTCCTGAAACCGTCATTCCTCTCACAGTCTATGTGGCCAGCCCCAAGGCGGGCATCACCCTGCTCGGGCCCTTGATCCAGAACGGAGGAATATCAGAGACCAAGGCCGTCATGGTCTTGATGCTGGGCAGCCTCTTCATGCTCCCATTCTACTCGCTGCGCTCGCTCCTGCCCAATTATACATCGGTATTCGGCCTGAGGCTTGGGCTGTCTCTGGTGCTCGTGTCCACCAGCATCAGCGATTGCAAGGATGCAAGTGCTTCTTCTTCTTCTTCAGCCGGTATGACGACAAGAACTAATGCGTGAACTGCACTTTGATAGATCAACATCTATCAGTTGATGCAGTTTTAGAATGGCTTTTTGATGATTGGAGAGGTTACAAGATGATGGAAGACGACCATGATCACGACGGCATTCCCGACCTGATCCCGGCAAGCATGCTCGCCGCCTATGCCTTCTGCCCGCGGCTGTGCTATTTGCAGTTTGTCCAGGGAGAGTTCGCCGACAGCGCTGAGCTGGCCGAAGGCCGGCTCCTGCACCGTGCACAACGGCATGACCTTCGACAAGGCCCTCCTGGAGTTCCTCGCGCAAAGGCAGAGCCGATTCTAAGAACGTGTATGAAAACCCCGACAGTCCTGTGGCACACCCGCTCGGCGGTGAGCTCGCGGTCGAACCGCCCTCCAGGCCTGATGGGCCCTATGAGCCTCATCTGATGCAGCTTGCTGCTCAGTGCATGGCCTTGCATGAGAACGGCTTTTGCTGTGAGCAGGGCATGATCTACTATATCCGCTCCCAGGAGAGGGTGCCCATAAAGTTCGATGCGGCTCTCATGGAGAGGGCCGGGGCTCTGCTGGCTTCTATGCGGGGCACATTGATGAGAGGCGAGGTTCCGCCGCCCCTTGAGGCTAGCTCGCGATGTGATCGCTGCTCCCTGTCTGGAGTATGTCTGCCCGATGAGGTCAACCTTCTTCGGGAGATGCAGTCTGAGACGGAGGCGGGCGAGGAGAAGGGGATCCGGATGCTCCAGCCGGCACGGGATGACTCGATGCCCATTTACGTTGTTGGCCAGGGCAAGACTGTCAGGAAGCGCGGCGAGCGGCTGGAGGTCTGGGCTCATGACCAGGGCAAGATCAATGAGGCCAGAATCAGGGAGGTCTCCCAGGTCAACCTCTACGGTGGAGTTGAGATCACGACTCCTGCAATGGTCGAGCTGATGCAGAGAAATATCCCAGTTCTGCATTTCTCCCACGGGGGCTGGTTTTTGGGGATCTGCCATGGTCACAGCCACAAGAATGTGCTGCTGCGCATCAAGCAGTTTCAGTGGGCTGGGGATGAAGCCAAATCGCTTTCCATTGCCAGGAATATGGTCTCGGGGAAGATTGAGAACTGCGCGGTTCGGCTGCGCAGATACGATTCTGAAGTCCATGAAGGAGCTATGGATTCTCTTTCTTCTCTGGCGAGAGAGGCGGAGAGCGCCCCAAGCATGAAGGTGCTGCTTGGAAT
>JBFYLF010000126.1:0-3221 GCA_041305505.1 Methanothrix sp.
GATATGTTCCGGCCTAAAGAGATGTTATCATACAGATTCCCTCCGCCGTCAGCCAGCGAGAGCCAAGCCTCGCTGCCTGTTGGCGCAGAGTAGTTCAGGTACATCTCAATTCCCGGAGCGTAGCTCCTTGCCGAGAGATGCATGGCAGCGCCTCCCTGGCCTATGATCCTGCCCGGTATTACGACCGGAGCGGCCTGAGGATATCGATCAATGCTCGATCCGCCAGCTATCGGAAGCTGTGCATCGCAGATACCGACTCCGCTGCACCCCTCGTCAGGATCATTGAAATCGCTGTAGTTGTTTCCTATCCACCCGTTATCCCAGTTGTTCAGGCCGTCATCGCGGGCGTTCTTCTCATTTGATAGGTTGTTTCGATAGATTGTGTTGTTTGAGGAGACCAGCTCCTCAGAGGGCATGCTGCTATAGGATATGACGACACCTTTTTCCCCAGACTGAATGCCGCTGGTCGCGTCGATGCCGCTGAGACGAATTCCATTCTGGTTTCCGACGAAGTCGTTGCCCAGGACTATGTTATCCCGGCAGCCGTCCATAGCCAGCGCCCCATCACTGCCGCTCGCATAGTTCCTCTCTATGATATTGGCATGGCTCTCCTTTAGGTTGACGGCCTCAATCTCATTATCAAGAAATCGATTCGCCATTATCCTGTTGCCGCCGCTTCCCTCAAGTTTGAGGCCGTAGCGGTTGTCTGAGAACTCATTGCTCTGGATTATATTGCGGCTGGAGTTTTTTAGCATCATCCCCTCTCTTCCGTTTGCCTGGACCGCATTTCCGAAGATGGTATTGTTTTCCGACTCCAAGAGGAGGATTCCAATGTTGCCGCTCCCGCTGGCCATGCAGCTACGGATGATGTTGTCATTTGAGAGCACCAGTATCCCGGCATCGGCAGTCCAGCCGCTTCTGCTATTGGCCCAAAGGCCGTCTAAAACCACGCCGTTCCCGCTGATGGTTATGGCTGCCCCTTCTTCGGATTCAACCCTGGGAAGGCCGCTCTCAGAACTTATGCCCTTTAGAACGATCGATCTGTCCAGAACGATGCTCTCCTTGTACACTCCGCCGTGAACCTCGATAGTCTCCCCGGAAGGGGCCGAATCTATGGCATCCTGAATCCTCTCTCCATTCTCAACTGTGATGACTGCATTCGAGCAACTGACCATCAGCATGAAAGCCCATAATGCTGCCAGAAGCCTCGTCCTCTCTTCTGCCATGCCGTTCATAAGGATATGATGATCTGCCAATCGGTATAAAACGACATTCCTTGCCCGCCAAAGCCCGGCGGCTGGCCCCTGGGGGAAATAGCAGAAAAGCCAAGCCTTTGGCCAGATGGGAGGCTTTTTAATGTAATAGAGAGAAGAGAAAGCCTTCAAAGCATCTTTCAAGAGAAGGGATTAATGAAAAAATGGAAACAGGCCAGCTTCTGCTCTACTTCATCTATGCCTTTACAACCATATTCATCATAGTCAACCCCATCGAGGCCACTTTGGTTTATGTCACACTCACCGCGTCCCTTGGCGCCAGAGAGAAGAGCCGAATCTACAGGCGCACAACTCTTGTCGCCTTCGCCATAGCAATCATCTTCTCACTCGGAGGTGAGGCAGTCCTGCGCATCTTCGGCATAACAGTCGACAGCCTGCGGGTGGCAGGCGGAATACTGCTCTTCCTCGTGGCAATAGATATGCTCCGCGGCGTCCGCCAGCAGAAAAAGGTGACTGAGGCCGAGATGCAAGACGCCAATCAAAGGGAGGACATCTCGATATTTCCTCTGGCCATCCCACTGCTCACGGGCCCAGGTGCCATAACCACAGTTGTGGTCCTCATGGGAGCGGCTTCAGGCTATCTGGAGAAAGGCCTTGTACTCCTGGCAATAGCATTCACATTTCTGGCCACATACTTCATCCTCAAGTCCTCTGAGTACATCGATCGTGCTCTTGGCATCACAGGGATAATGGTCATGACCAGGATAATGGGGCTGATACTGGGCGCGGTTGCAGTTAACTTCGTGGCAACAGGTGCCTGGAACCTCTACAAAGCGATGGCAGGAAGCTGACAGATGGACCGATCGTCATTTTTGCAGTGGTTATCTAAGATATAGCGACCTTCTCAGTCAAAATTAGCAATGGCTATATATTGCTTCTTTCAACCTCCCTCCAAACCTGGAGGATTCGAGTTGAAGGATTATCTCACATTGGATGACGTTATGCTTGATAATAAGAGGGTCCTGTTAAGGGTGGACTTCAACTCTCCTATGGACCCAAGCGGGAATATCCTTGATGATAAACGCATTAAAAGCCACTTGGAGACTTTGCGAAGGCTCGAGGACTGCCGGGTGGTCCTCATGGCCCATCAGAGCCGGGCAGGAAAGAAGGACTATACAACTCTCGAGGCTCACGCCCGGCTGCTCTCAAGGCTACTTCGCAGGGATGTGACCTATGTCGACGACATCTTCGGCACTTATGCTCAGAAGGCAATAAAATCCCTCGCGCCTGGAGGGGTCATCCTTCTGGAGAACACCCGCTTTTATGCTGAAGAGAACATGAACCGAAGCAGCGCGGATCACGCAAAAAGCCATATGGTCAAAAAGCTGGCGCCACTATTCGATCTCTTCATAAATGACGCTTTTGCAGTCTCTCATCGCTCTCATTGTTCAGTTGTGGGATTCACAGAGGTTCTTCCAAGCGTTGCAGGGCTTCTCATGGACAAGGAGATCACAGCCCTTGATAAGGGCCTCAAGGGCAACGAGCACCCGACGGTCTTCTCTTTGGGCGGCACAAAAGCCGATGACTCCATAAAGGTAACGAAAAACGTCCTCTCGCGCGGGGGAGCTGACAAGATCCTCACGTCAGGCGTCGTTGCTACTGTATTCATGATGGCCGCAGGAATTGACGTTGGCGAGGCGAACAGCAAGTTCGTAGAGGACCAGGAGTACCTTGACCAGATACCAATAGCTGCAAAGCTCCTCAATGACTATCCAGGAAAGATCATGCTTCCTCTAGACGTGGCACTTAACGAGAATGGCGAGCGGATCGAGATCTCCACAGACAAGCTTCCAACGGCCCTGCCGATAGCAGACATCGGTCTTGAGACCATCGTTAGCTACTCCAAATACATGAAGGAGGCGAAGGTCACTGTTCTAAACGGCCCGACAGGCATATTCGAGCAGGAGAAGTTCAAGCTGGGAACATCAGAGCTCTTGAAGGCAGCGA
>JBFYLF010000126.1:3281-7843 GCA_041305505.1 Methanothrix sp.
GAATCCAAGTTCTCTCATGTCAGCATGGGCGGCGGAGCCTCGATAACCTATCTCTCAGGCGAGCCTCTGCCGGGAATTGAGGCCCTCAAGAAGGCGGCCCTCAGGGTCCGCAAGAGCTAGAATTACAGATCAGTCTGTTGGATCATAGTCCAGGGCCCTGAGCCGGCATCAAAAAGACTGTCTATGGCCCGGGCCTGGGGCCTCATAAGAGGCCCGCAAAAGCTCTTCTTTTGCATGAATCGAGAATTGCAGAAGGATCGCCGGCCGCATCAAGCGCTGCTGCAGAGAGATGTCCTCCTCCGTCGCCGCCGAACTCTCTTCCAACCTCTCCGAAGATCTCTGCCAGGCTCAAGCCTGATTTTGCAGCTCTCCGGCTCGACCTTCCGCTGACGCGAATCCTATTGCCGCTCCCATGCCGCCCGGCAACCAGTGCCACATCTGCTCCAATGTCCACCAGAGCCATTGCAGCCGAGCCCTCGAATGAGTTGACTGACGTCCAGGCTATGAGCCAGTCCCCCTTACGCTCTATCTCCGCCCTCGATGCCGCTTTGAGAACAGCTATCCTCTGAGATATGCTCGGGGGAACCGATAGTGCTAGAAGTGCCTCCTCATAGACCAACTCCCCAACAGAGAGAAGCTCGGCGGCTGCATTAAAGGACTCGGGGCTCGCCCGCTTGAAGCGACCGGTATCTGAGATTATACCTGCCATGAGCGCCACAGCCGCCTTCTTATCAACTCTCTTGCCGTTCTCCTTCAGTATCCTCCAGACTATTTCGGCTGTGGACCTGGCGGGCCTCTGGATATAGAACAGCGCCCGATCTAAAAGCCCTGTATCGAGATGGTGATCCACCAGAGCGTACCTCGTTGGAAGTCGATCTCCTATCTGCATTCTGACAGATGCGTCCACAACAACAACAAGATCATAGTCCTCAAGAACGGGATTTATGATAGGGCGGGTCCCGATGGCCCCGGCAAGTGAAGCTCCTGTGCGGCTGAGGTCTTCAACAGCCCCTATGCTCCCGCCAAACGCCTGCGCCAGGGCAAAGCTGCTGCCGATTGCATCCGGATCAGCATTGCGGTGGCAGAGATAGAGGATGCGAGAAAAACTGCTGATCTGCTCTCCAAATTGATCCTCGCCTATTCTCATGGTCTACCGGAGGCCCATGAGAATTCATATATCTTTGTGCCGAGCAGCAGCAAACAGGGCGGACGCAAATTGCATAAGCCTTGTTTTCTGTTGCGGCTAATACTGCACATGATTCTTCTTTAATTCATCTATATCGGCCTTTGCCTCATCCAATTCCGCTTTCGCATCTTCGAGCCTCTCTCTGGCCTCGTCTCTTGCATCGGCTAATCGCTTCTCCGATGCGATCTGTAGCGAAGATGCTCTATCGAAGTCTGCTTCAAGAGTCATCCAGTAATACGCATTCCCCAGGCCAGGATAAGCACAGCTATAATTCATGTCCATGCTTACCATGAATAATCCATCGGGACGACCTTTGGTTACTCCCCAACTGTTGAGCATTATCCAATAGCGGTTCTTGGGATCTTCGTCATTATAACCCACGCATAGCGCTGCATGGCCACCTCCATTGCTGAAGCTGTAGGCGGTTATGCATTCTTCCGGCTGCCAGATAGTGCACTCCGGCTGGTATCCCCAGAAATCAAAGAATCTGTTCCATGCGGTTTGGTTGGGGAGGAAGAAACCAAACCATACTCCTTTTCCCTGACCCAGGACGTTCTTGATATTGGCTATGGCTCTCTCGTTCTCTATTCCCCGAGTAGGTATTGTAACTGCCCGAACTGAGGTCAGGCTATAATGAGGATTGGCTGCAATGGCATCAGCAGATACATTCGATGATCTCTCGCAGCTAACTAAACCATCCTCATACTGGGCATTGGTATTGGACCACGGTACGAGTATCTTTTTGGCGTCGTAGAATTCAATCAGATCCTCTAACCAGCCCCCACAACAAGCCCATGCACTCCCATTGCCTCCATTGTAGTTGGAATTGAGGTATTGCATGGATAAGCGATCTTTGATGCCCAACTGAGTGTCGAGGGCAATCTCCAGTATGCCTGTTCCGGCCCAGGCCCAGCAGTTGCCGCATGTCCCTTGATCGCGCTCAGATGGCGTGTAATTCATATGGCCAAGAAGGGTGACGTGCGCTCCTCCAGTCGAATCTAACTGATTTTCAACATGGGGACTCAGGTACACGGATGGAGTAGACTCAAACATCTCTATCCACCTGCTAGTATCGTCTAGCGTTGGGCGCAATATGGTATACATCTGGTTAGAAGAATTATCATAGCATGAGATTGATTCTGGAGCAAGAGATGAGCAGTTGTAGGAATTGACCGCATCAATAGGGGGTATTAGTAGAGCCAAAATCGTTGCCAGATATAGAATCCCATGCCCGCTCCCTTCTTTATTCTCCATTCTCAAGTCCCCTTATAATTAATACAGTAAATATTGATATACAGTATAGGACTTAAGATTTTTGGTCTTCATAAAATATATATCAAATACATATATATGATATGGTATACCTGGTCAACATCACATAGATCTATTCATATTGAATCCAACAAAAGGTTTTTGAGGTTTCAATGCATTTAGTCAGAGAGGGAGATTTGATGGTGAACTATGAGAAGATGCTCGCGCTGGGGATGATCCTAACCATATTGGCGATTTGCATAGGAGGATCTCTTGCAAATACAAACGGCTGCAACGCAATCAGTAGTCACGAGGAAACGAGCCAATCCATGTCGGATAATACCCTAAAGGTGATGAGCACATCCAACAACGAGAGTCTAGCGCAGAAGGCGATAAATGCTCTTCGTAGCATAATCAATGAACCATCAGATGATAATGCTGTAGATGATGAGCAGATCGAATCCAATGATACAATCCAGGCTAAACTAAACAAACCATTTAGTATCAATCTGGATTCAAATCCAACTACAGGATACTCCTGGACTGTAGATTTTGATCATCAATTCCTGAGTGGAGGAGGAGAAAATCATAGCATAGGCAACACAAGCCAGCCTGTAGTTGTCGGTGGTGGCGGCAAGCAGATATTCACCTTCACCCCCATCCTGGAGGGCAAGACCACGATATCGGCGATCTACAAGCGATCCTGGGAAGCCAGCGCGGCAGAAGAAAAAACATTCTCTATAATCATATCATAATGATAATTGGGAGATCGAATCGATCGCCATTCACTGCATGGGTATCGGGGTAAGGGCTTTCGATTCAGTCCTGGCTTGAATGGATATTGGCTTGAATCATACCGGCTTCTCGCTGAACTATGGACCTAGCATCGACCAACACTGGGCTGCAAATGCCTGGAGGTGCTCAGATAGCAGGAGAATTGTCTCTGGCATTTGCGCAAGCGAGGGGGGGCGGGAAGTGCATCACCAGATATGGGGCAGCAGACGATATCTTCTCTCTTTGCAGTACTGACTGTAGCCAGGTAAATCCTTCAATAGGAGCTTCTCCTCAGCAGCAATCCGCCAGATGATAATTGGAATATGCAGGAAAAAAATGGGAACTGCCAGCAAGGATCCAAGGGCAATCGGCGTGAGCAGGTACATGACCAGATAACCCAGGTACATAGGGTGTCGTATAATGGCATATGGACCTGTTGTGATGACCTTTTGATCCTTCATCACCTCAATGGTGCGAGAAGCATAGCTGTTTTCTTTGAAGACCCAGAGGATAAGCAAGTAGCCAAGGAATACGCCCGCATTGGCAACAATTATCCAAGGGATCGAGACGGCATAAAGGCCGTGCATTCTCAGATCAATAGCAATAGCGAGAAATCCTGCAATGAATACTGCAGCGCCTATGCTGATCAATGCCTGTTGCTCTATTTCACTCTCACGGTACTTCATCCTCCGCTCCAGCAATTCCGGGTCATATTTCAGGAGATGGCATACTGCTACAAGCATTGGGATGACGATAATAGACCAGTAAAGCCAGCCCTGCCAATAATAGACTGTGCCGGCCAGAGCATATAGGATGGCGGGAATCAATATTGCGGCGAGACAGAACCTTATCATCGCTTGTCTCTTCAGCAAATTAAGCCTATGCTGTTCTATCCTGTCCATCCCCCTAAAGCAACAACGCCATTCTTGAGCCGTTCCTGGATGCGCATGCACTGGGACTTTTTTTGCAGGCTCATTCGTTCCACTTGTACAAACCAATCCACTGATCAGATTTGGCATTATTCATCTCTGTCTCGATTGGGTCGAGATCAGATAATTCCTCTTCAGCCTTCTTTACTGCCAGACCAGCCATTATGCCTTTCAGGAAGACAGATCGATCTTCTCTCTCAATGTTGTTTATGATGGTGTTCATATACCGCGATACGGTCATGCCTGGAATCGACCTATATGCATCCAGTTCATCAGAAACACAAAATACTTCCTCTGGAGAGAAGCCGAAGCTGTCCAGGAATGCCAATAGATTGGGGTCATCATACATACAACAGACAATGTCTCTCAAAGTAGATAAATTCTTCACGTATGAAGATTATATTAGTGGCTTATAAACACGC
>JBFYLF010000127.1:0-4504 GCA_041305505.1 Methanothrix sp.
GCACGATCCAACATGGGACGCTGGAATGTACCGGCCTGCGTCTTTAGGAGACTACGTCTGGGAAGACCTGAACAGAAACGGTGTGCAGGACAGCGGTGAACCGCCAATTTCGGGCGTGACGGTAACACTGAAGAACGAGACGACAACGCTAACTATCACTACCGATGGCAGCGGCCTGTACCTCTTTGATAACCTGGCGCCGGGCAGCTACATCTTAACATTCAGCCTGCCAGCGGGCTACAGCTTTACATTACAAAACCAGGTTGCGGACAACACCAAAGACAGCGATGCAGATGTATCAATCGGCCATACTGCTCAGATCACCCTGGTATCAGGCCAGCATGATCTGACCTGGGATGCGGGCTTGATCAGACCTGCCTCGTTGGGCAATTACGTATGGGATGACAAGAACGAAAACGGCCTGCAAGAAATTGAGGAGAAAGGCATCCCTGGTGTGACTGTGGAGCTGCTCGATGCCAATGGCTATACACTTAATACTACTACAACCGATGCTCAAGGACATTACAGCTTTGACGGTCTAGAGCCCGGAGATTACAGGGTAAAATTCATCCTGCCCGAAGGCTTTGCCTTCAGCCCCGTTGATCAGGAAGGTGACGATGAAGTGGACAGCGATGCCGACACAGCATCCGGTGAGACCGCTTTCATCACCTTGATCTCAGACCAAAGCGATCCAAGCTGGGATGCGGGCATCTTCAATACCCGCGAGACGGTGATGATTGGAGACCTGGTCTGGATCGATCAAAACAAAAACGGAATGCAAGACCCTGGTGAACCGGGAATTGAAGGCATTACTGTAACCCTATATAACTCGCAGGGAGTGGAACTGGGCAATACCACCACAGATGAAAACGGGGAATATGGCTTTGATGTCCTGCCAGGCCAGTACTACATGGTCTTCTCGTTGCCGGATGGCTACATATTCACACAGTCCGCCTCCGGCAGCGACCCAAGCCAGAACAGCAATGCAGATGTCATAACCGGCAAGACCGAGGTGTTCCAGGTATCACGGGGCCAGCCCGACCTGAGCTTGGATGCGGGAGTCTACAAGCTCACTCCCGACCTCAATCTTACCAAAACATGCCTTACCAAGACGGTGGTTCCTGGGGGAGAAGCCACATTTAGCATCACCTTTGCTAATCGAGGCAACATCGACCTGCATAATGTGGTCTTGACCGAGTACTATCCCACAGGCAGCACTCTCATATCGACGAGTGTTTCTGCTGATCAGGGAACAGACAACGTCTGGACAATCGGAACGCTTGTGCCTGGTGATTCTGGAGAGATTGAAATAATCCTGCTCATGCCCAAGAGGGCCGATCTGACCTTTGAGATGCAGCAGAGCGTAAAAGGAGAGGGATTTGTCAGGGTGTACAATGACATGGACACGAGGCCCGAGCCCTACATTCTGACCAACCGGGCCAGCATCACCAGCAGCGAAACAGGTCCCATAAGCACTTCGGCCAGCGTAGCTTTGGTGGAGAAGCCGGGAACAGACATAAGCATCAGGGAGAGCGGCAGCGGTCGGTACCAATCCGAGCAGCTCTCCAGCTTCGTTATGGAGAACCGTACCACTGAGTCAAAGACCAGCCTATCTGCTACCCACCGTCCCACCAGCTTCAAGTTGCCAGGCAATAGGTCGATAAACTACACAGATCGGTGGACGCAGGACGTTCAGGGCAAAAACGAAATTACAAAGGCATCTGTGCGGGAGTCTTACCGCTACGCCACCAGCATCGATCGTGACCAGAGCCTCAAGATGGATGAGAACGGCAGCACTCTGAAAACGGAGGTCGAATTCGAAGGAGCCGGCCACATCGGCGTTCTCAAGAAAGCATCTGCAGAAGTCAAGCCTTTTGAAAAGCCGGTCTATTATTCCCGAGAAGACTATGTTGGACGCTTCAATATCAGCGAATATGCAGACGAGTATGGCGAAAACGTTATGACCAACCGCATCGTGAGTGGCCAGGGAGCCGTCTCAACGGCAAAGACAGTCCGGTCTAGCCAGGGAACTTATGAATATGGCACCGGCAGCTACAATGTGGGTGAAGAGGTCGTAAGCGGCTCAAATTATATGGCCAAGGATATCCAGCTTGAACACGCGCCGGTCAGCTTCACCTATACACCTAGAACGTCTGTGAATCAATCAATCAAATGGAAGGAAGGAATGTATTCCAAGAGCAGCAGTGCTCTTATCAGGGGCGGCGGTCTTAGCAACGTGAGCTGCGCCGGAGAGGATGCAACGCTCAAGAATTACATCGGTCAGGAGTTTTCCAGCCTGGACTACCTGAATAAAACTACGGAGGTCAAAGGTTTGAACGAGATGAATACACAGGCGCAGTTCAAAGGCCAGGCGCGCTTTAGGACCCTTCTGGAGAGCGGAAAAGATGGATCGGGAGTGACTATCGCCGGAAACGAGAATGCTTCTGGCCGACGAGACAATCAGTATCAGATCGAGATGGACGAGCTATATTCCGGAGATTTCGCCCTCAACCGGAAGATTTCCCTCACGGGCACCTCCCGGTACGATACGCCCCATCTCTTCGCAGGCATGGATGGCCATTTGACCTATGGATTGGTGGGGACGGTGAACTCGACTATAGCCGAGTACCTCATAACCATAATCAATGACGGTAGCAGATCGCTGGGCCCAATTTACGTCCGCGATATATTCCCGACGGGCACCCAGTTCATCGATTCCTCTTTGAGACCTGCTGAGTTGAAGGCGGAGTATGCCAACTGGACGCTCGTCTACCTGGGCGTGGGCAGCGCTACTACAATCAAGCTCAGGTTGAATGTCACAGAAGAGGCAGGCGATCTGGTGAACGTGGTTGAGGCAACCGGAGTTCACAGCAGCGGCCAGACGGTGGACAGAAACATCTCTGCACTGGAGATTGGCTGGCTGCCCTGCTGCCAGCCCCAACTGGCAGCGGAGAAGACAGCCATCCTGGACCCGGTTAACTCCACTCTGATCCACTACAAGATCAGCCTCAAGAACACAGCGAGCAGCACTATAGCTGTAAAGATCATCGATTATATGCCGCCGGATCTATCAATCATCAATGCCTCGGAGATGCCAACAGATTTCACCGTGGATCAGATGACCTGGACCCTTACGGATGTGCAGCCGGGCGAGGTCCGGACAATATCATATTCCGCCAGAGCTAAGAGAAATGGAGCCTATACAAATCAGGCTCATCTAGTGGCCTACAGCCTGGACGGCTCTGGATCGGCCAGCACTGATGTCAGCGCATCCGTGGTGGTGGGCGACTCAGATCAGCCGGCACGAACGCAAAGATATGGGGGAGACTGGCAGCCACCTGCTGATGAATTCGGCCTGACGACTACAGACGAAGGCATGGGGCCGCTTGACAACTTTTAGGTCGAAAGCGGGCATCTTCTGCCCGCTTATCCATTTTTGCCCACTATTCTATATCCTTTATTTTCGTCCCGCACATGAATCGCCCTTAAATATCGGGCCGGATAAAAATACTATTACTTGACCCAGATATTCACCGTCACCGACCTGAACCAGAGGATAGCAGACCGGCTGGAGAATGATCCCCGCTTGCACGACCTATGGGCACGAGGAGAGGTCTCCAACTACCTCCATCATCGGTCGGGACACAGGTATTTTACCCTCAAAGATCAGGGCTCATCGATCTCCTGCGTTCTCTTCAAAGGCAGTGCTCTCTCCCTTGACTTTGAGATGAAGGACGGCAAGAATGTGATGGTCTTCGGAGATATTGCCGTTTACAGGCCCCAGGGCAGGGTGCAGCTTGTAGCTCGCGCCATTAAGCTGGACGAAGGCCAGGGTTTCCGGCATCTGCAACTGGAGGCGCTAAAAAAGAAGCTGGCCGCAGAAGGGCTATTCGCCCAGGAGAGAAAGAGGGCGCTGCCTTTGTATCCGGAGACAATCGGCATTGTCACTTCACCCCAGGGAGCGGCGCTAAGAGATGTTTTGCGCACATTGGGCTCTTATCCCGCCAGAATCATTCTCTCCCCGGCCCAGGTGCAGGGAGAAGGAGCAGAGGAGAGTGTGGCCTCGGCAATCTTGGCTCTGAGAGGCCGCGCGGATATAATTATAGTCTGCCGCGGGGGCGGCTCGACTGAGGATCTGTGGTGCTTTAACTCCGAGATTGTAGCTCGTGCCATCTTCAACTCTGATGCGCCTGTTATCTCCGCTGTGGGGCACGAGACTGATGTGACCATTGCCGATTATGTAGCAGATGTGCGTGCGGCAACGCCCACGGCAGCTGCAAAGATAGCTGCGCCGGATGTAGAGCAAATCAAAGAAGATCTGCGCACCGCCCAGGTCAGAATTATGCGCGCACTCTGGACGAACCTGGAACGAAAAGAGGAGCGCCTGGAGTATCTAAAGCAAAATGTTTCCGCCAAAAGGATGTACTCTCTGGCACGCGATGCCCGTCAGAGATTGGATATTCTTTGCCAGAACCTGGACACAGTACAAGCGGATAAGATGAAG
>JBFYLF010000128.1:0-4479 GCA_041305505.1 Methanothrix sp.
GAGATGCTGATCGACCTTTCTGAATACGACGGCACCCCTGTTAAAAAACCGCTCTCGGTCATTGTCAAGCATGCCAACCCATGCGGCGTGGCATACAGCAAGAGCCTCTCCGAAGCCTACAGGCTCTCCTTTGCCACCGATCCAAAATCCGCCTTCGGAGGCGTAATCGGATTCAACCGATCGGTGGACATTGAGACAGCCCACGCAATAGGCGACAGCTTCGTAGAGGTCCTCTTGGCACCCGGCTACGATCCCGATGCTCTGAAGCTTCTCACCGAGAAGAAGCCCAACCGCAGAGTCCTGGATATTGGCGACCTGCTGGCCAGAAAGACGGAGCTTTATCAGGGATACTATCAAAAGAACATCTTCGGGGGCATGATGCTCCAGGATTATGATACCAGCGACATCAAAGAATGGAATGTCGTGACAAAGAGGCATCCCACCGAGATTGAGACGCAGGCCCTTAGGTTCGCCTGGAAGGTCTCGAAGTACGTCAAGTCCAATGCCCTAGTCTACACAACTGACTGCCAGACCATTGGGATCGGCTCGGGCCAGGTGAGCCGCGTTGACTCCGCCCGCTTCGGCGCTGAGAAGGCAGAGGAGCACGGCCTTTACACGAGAGGAACTGTCGCCGCCACAGACTCATTCTTCCCCTTCAGGGACGGTCTGGACCAGGCCTTCAGGGCCGGGGCTGATGCAGTGATTCATCCAGGCGGCTCGATAAGGGATGCTGAGGTGATAGATGCTGCCAATGAACACGGCATGGCCATGGTCTTCACGGGCATGCGCCACTTCAGGCACTGATCCTGCTGATGGCCTTGACATGATCCCATTGAGCCGTACCCTCGCATCTATATTAGTTCTGACATTCCTATGCATGGCCGCGCCGGCTGGTGCAGATATAGTCCACGCGGGCGGTGACGTGCAGGCTGCCATCGACTCAGCAAATCCGGGAGACACAATAATCGTTGAGGCTGTGGAGGCAGGCAGCTTCGAGGTGAACCGGCCCATGACCATACAAGGGCAGGGGAGAGCGATGCTCTCCGCAGTAATCCAAAAGCCGGCCATAAAGGTTCTGAGCGACGACGTGACGATCGAGGGTTTCGTCATCAGTGGCGTTGGAAAAGAAAGCGCTTCTAAATTCAATTATTATATGCAAAACCCTTCTGCTGCGTCGAGGGCAAGCCTTGACGACCCCAACTCGGCGATAGTTGTGAAGGGCAATGGCGTATCCATAAAGAATTGCAGCATCTTCGGGTCCCAGGTGGGAATTTATGCAGAAAATGTGAGGGGGCTGAGGGTGCAGAATTCCAGCATGGATAGCTGCGATACGGGGATCTATGTCCAGGAGAGCAGCGGGATTCTGGTCTCTGGCTGTCAGATGGTCAGATGCAGGAAATACGGGCTGGATGTCGAAGCCTCATTTGATATGAATATCAATAATAACAGCATAGTCAACAACAGCAATGGCGGCATACTTCTCAAGGAATCCGAAGACGGAATCGTATCCCGAAACGTCCTCTCCCAGAATACATTTGGACTGTCTCTCTGGAACACCTCACATAGCGAGGTCAGGGGAAACTTCGCAGATCATAACTACTATGGAATCCTGGTGACCGCCGACTCCAATTATAACAACATAACAGAGAATGTGGCCGAGGACAACAGCCGAAGCGAGATTGTGACTGGATTTGGAATAGGCATCAGCCTGCAAGAGAACAGCAGCCACAACCTCCTGGCCAGGAACAGGGCAAGCGGCAACTTCAACGGCCTGGAGCTGTCAAGAGGCTGCCAGTACAATTCAGTTTACGACAATAACGCCTCGGATAACAAGCATGGAATCCGGCTGAATGAGAACAGAAACAACCTCCTATTCGGCAACAACTTCTTCAGAAACGATATCAACGCCTATGAGAATGTCAGCCTCAACATCTGGAATACGACTTTTGGCAACTACTACAGCGACTATCGCGGCAGGGATCTGGACGGTGACGGAATAGGCGATGAGCCCTATGCCCTTCCGGGCCCTGAGTCCCGCTCCTTCGACAGCTTTCCTCTCATCAGCCCCTTCATCGAGGGCATCAGCGACTATTCCTCAATAATGGATGCAGTCAAAAAATATGCCCTGTACCCTCCCGCCGAGATCAGCCTGCCAACGACAGTTGTGAGCGAAGGAATCGTTGTGATATCCAGAAAGGCAGCCAGCTCTCCTCCAAAGTGGTCGGAAGGCTCCTCATTTGACGCCAGCGCGCCGCCATTCCAAAAGGAGATCGAGCTTTAGTCTCTTTTCGTCTCATCTCTTCAAGGATTGCTCAGGCTTCGATTCTGCTTTCTGATTCTGCTTTTCAGTTCTGTCGTGGATGATCAGCCGCCAGGAAGGATTATATTCCCTTTAGGGCCAGTTGGGAATAAGATGAATCTCATTACAGAGGGCCGTATAACCTTCGAGACTGAGGGGGCTTTCTACAATCCGAAGATGAGCCTCAACAGGGACATCAATGTGGCTGTTATCCGCAGCCTCGGAATATCCGATTATCTCGATGCTCTTTCAGCCAGCGGAATTCGCGGCATGCGCGCTGCAAAAGAGGCCGGGGCAGATGTGAGCTACAATGATGTCAGCCCCCAGGCCTCTATGCTCATAAAGGAGAACCTGGAGAGAAATGATCTCGACGGTATTGTCACCTGCAAAAATGCAAATGCACTTCTTCACGAGAGCCACTTTCAGGCTGTGGACCTCGATCCATTCGGCTCGCCATCCACCTATCTCTCTGCAGCCAGCAGGTCGGCCAGACAATATCTTTTCGTCACGGCCACAGACACTGCGCCCCTCTGCGGTGCTCATTTCATGAGCGGGGTCCGAAAGTACTTGGCAGTCCCTCTTCGAACCACCTACCACAGGGAGATGGGTGCCAGGATCCTCCTGGGCCTCGCCGCCAGGGAGTTGGCCCGCCTGGACCGGAGCATGCAGCCACTGCTCACACATGTCACAGATCATTATGTCAGAGTCTATCTGGCCCTGAAAAACGGGGCCCGGGCAGCAGACAGATGCCTGGAAAGTCTGGGATATGTGGAGCACTGCCAGAGCTGCGGCAGCTTCTCACTTCTTAGGGAACCGAGGCCCATTGGCAGATGCAGCCACTGCTCTGCCAAGACCTCTTTAGCAGGTCCGCTCTGGCTTGGGGGAATACAGGATTCGGAGGCTATAAGAAGTGCCATGACCTGGGACGAACTTCCCAGGCGTGGGCTGAAAATACTCGCCCAATGCGCAGAAGAGATCGATGCCCCGATGTACTATGATCATCATGCGATATGCGAGCGGCTCTCCATGACACCGGGCAAGATTGATCTCGCTGTAGAGCGGCTGAAGGAGAGGGGATTTAAGGCTTCACGTACTCACTTTTATGGACTTGGCATAAAGACAGATGCCAGGATGGCTGATGTAGAAGCAGCGATAAATCCATCTTGATATCATTATAATTTATAAAATGATCCTGCACCTCAACCTAAAGCTTAATAAAGGAGAAGATACGTAATAGTGATAGCTGCATTATGGTAGGATAATGCAGAAATCAGCGGCACGAGGTGACGTTTATTACCCCCTTCATTGCTACTCCCTTTCGCATCTCGTGCCATCCCTTCTTACACTTACGCAGGTTTTAAAGATGCAGACGGCAATGCAGATACCTTATCCGGAGAGCCTCTGGCTGCGCCTCGCAATTTACTTCATCATTGGCGGGACTGTTACTGCTCTTACAGCCTACTTTGCGAGCCAAGGCAGGGGAATGATATCTGCATTCGTAACAACGCTTCCTCTGCTGACAATATTCAGCTTCTTGCTCATATCCGCTGAGGGTGGCATCAAGACTGTGGAAGAGTATGCCAAGAGCCTTCTTATATTCACCCCACCATGGATATGCTATGTGATTGTGGTCCTTTTGGGCACGAGCAGATGGGGGCTCCTAAGGAGCCTGATACTTGGAGT
The DNA here is from genome assembly GCA_041305505.1 of Methanothrix sp. GTDB lineage: Archaea > Halobacteriota > Methanosarcinia > Methanotrichales > Methanotrichaceae > Methanothrix. The sequence continues at coordinate 3,983 of JBFYLF010000128.1, forward strand.
CCTGCTATTCGTCGCCCTCTCACTCCTCTTGCAAAAGATCCTCACAGGAGTTAAACCATAATATAAATATGATATATAGTATATTTATATTATAGTATTGAGTTTAGAACCTCTTGTAGCAGGGCCTCGATGTCGAGCCCCAGAGTTCGCCAGATGAGGTAGATGCCGACGAATGTACCTGCCATCGCTCCCAGGTTTGAGAGAGCTGCGACCCAGATCACCTTGAAGAGGCGGTTGTCCATCATCTGCCTGAAGCTGTCGGCTGATGCAAGATTCTTAAGATCCGAGACTGTGGGTTTGATCTTCCAGGCCTCGACCATTCCGGCAAACCAGCCTGCCGCCACGAAAGGATTGAGCGTTGTCATCCAGGCTACCAATAGCGCCGTCAGGGCCGAGAGGGGATGGCCCCTGGCAATCACAACGCCTAAAGCTGACAGCCCTCCGGTGAATACAAACCAGATGACAAGGGCCTGGAAGATCTTCTCGCTGGACTGAGC
>JBFYLF010000129.1:0-4474 GCA_041305505.1 Methanothrix sp.
CGAGGCCAAGATCCTATTGCAGGCCGTGGCCAAAGCCATCTTTACTGATGACCAGGGAACTTTTGAGGATCAGCTGGAACGCAAGAGCAGACTATTTGGAGTCGTTCCTCTTTTAAAGCCGCAAAAGGCTATCCGGGTCGAGGAGCATGAGGCGTTTATGCCTGCCAGCCGGGATCTGATATTCTTCAACGGCCTGGGCGGTTTCACCCAGGACGGGCGGGAGTACACAATTGGTATGGCTCCTGGACAAGCGACACCCGCTCCGTGGTCGAATGTGATATCGAATCCCAATTTCGGGACGGTAATCTCTGAGAGCGGCGGAGCATATACTTGGGGCGAGAACTCCCAGCAGTTCCGCCTCACACCATGGCATAACGATCCGGTGAGCGATACCAGTGGCGAGGCTTTTTACATTCGGGATGAGAAGAGCGGATCATTCTGGTCCCCTGCTGCGCTGCCAGCTCGAGGCAGGACGCCTTACAACTGCCGGCACGGATTTGGGTACAGCGTTTTCGAGCATAAAGAGAACGGAATTGCATCCGAGCTGTGGGTATATGTGGCATTAGACGCTCCCATCAAGTTCAGCGTGCTCAAGGTCCGCAATGAATCAGGCTCATCTCGCAGGCTATCTGTGACCAGCTATATCGAGCCTGTGCTGGGTGATATGCGTTCCAAGACAGGGATGCATATCATCACAGAGATCGATCCCAAGACCAGGGCTCTCTTTGCCAGAAATCCGTACAATACAAATTTTCCTGGAAGGATAGTCTTCCTGGATGTGAACCAGGAAGTGGGCAGCTTCTCTGGAGATCGGACTGAGTTCCTTGGCCGAAATGGCCGGATGGCTCGCCCTGCTGCCATGATGCGAGAGCGGCTCTCCAACCGGGTTGGAGCTGCCATGGACCCATGTGCTGCCATGCAGGTCAAGATCGATCTTGCAGATGGTGAGGAGCGCGAGATCGTCTTCACGTTTGGAGTTGGACGAGACTTGAACGACGCTCGCAACTTAATTTTGCGTTTTTGCGGGTCCGGTCCGGCCCAAAGTGCTCTTGAGGCGGTGTGGAGCTATTGGAGCCGCACCCTTGGCGCGATTCATGTGGAGACACCGGATAAGGCTATCAATGTGCTCACCAACGGCTGGCTCCTCTACCAGACTTTAGCCTGCCGCATATGGGCACGAAGCGGATACCACCAATCAAGCGGAGCATTCGGCTTTCGCGACCAATTGCAGGATGTGATGGCGCTGATATACACAGAGCCGCAATTAGTTCGGGAGCATCTTCTACTATGTGCCGCCCATCAGTTCCGAGAGGGAGACGTTTTGCACTGGTGGCATCCCCCCTCTGGACATGGTGTCCGGACCCATAGCTCTGATGATTACCTCTGGCTGCCGCTGGCGGCTCACCGATATGTCACAGCTACGGGAGACATCGGCGTGCTTGACGAGCGCATCACATTCATCGAGGGCAGGCCCCTGAAAGCCGAAGATGATGCCTATTATGACCTTCCCACCAGGTCAGAGGAGTCCGGCACCCTTTACGAGCACTGCGTCAGAGCCATCCGGAATGGTCTGCGGTTTGGCCAGCACGGTCTGCCCCTCATGGGCACTGGAGACTGGAACGACGGCATGAACCGCGTGGGCTATCAGGGAAGAGGCGAGAGCATCTGGCTGGCTTTCTTCCTGTATCACGTGCTTATTAAGTTCTCCGAGATTGCTCTTCTGCATAGCGACGAGGCCTTTGCAGATCAATGCAAGAGCGAAGCTGCCAATCTGGCCTGCAAGATCAGAGAGTTCGGGTGGGATGGCCAATGGTACCTGCGCGCCTACTTCGATGATGGAGAGGTCCTCGGGTCTGCAGACAATGCCGAGTGCCAGATCGATTCCATCTCCCAGTGCTGGTCGGTTCTATCTGGCGCAGGAGATCCAGATAGATCCAAGGCGGCCATGGAGGAAGTGAATCGCCTTCTGGTCAACAGAGATGCCTCGCTGATACAGCTCCTGAAGCCACCATTTGATAAGTCCGGCTCTGATCCAGGCTATATCAAAGGCTATATCCCCGGCGTGAGAGAGAATGGAGGACAGTACACCCATGCAGCTATATGGGTGATTATGGCTTTTGCTTCCTTAGGTGACAGCGTCAGGGCCTGGGAGCTGCTGTCAATTATCAATCCTCTGAAGCATAGCTCAACCCCGGAGGAGGTTGCGATCTACCGGGCAGAGCCATACGTCGTTGCAGCAGATGTCTATGCCCTTCCGCCGCATACCGGACGCGGCGGATGGACCTGGTATACCGGAGCAGCCGGTTGGATGTACCGACTCATAGTAGAATCGCTGCTTGGACTGAGACAGGATGCTGACAAGCTGCGCTTTACCCCCTGTCTTCCTGCAGATTGGGCGTCGTTTTGCCTGCATTACCGCTACAAAGAGACATTATACAATATCACGGTCACGCGGGCGGGGCCGGGGTGTGATGAGGCAAAGGTGAAGGTTGACGGCCTGGTACAGAGCGACGGGTGGGTTCACCTGGTCGATGATCTGGAAGAGCATTTGGTGGAGATAAACATAGCTTGAGGGCAGAAGGAGATAGGAGATTTGATTAAATCGATCATGTATAGGATCAGAAAGTCCGGCAAAGTATTCGTATTAGGAATTGCCGGGGACAGCGGTTCAGGGAAGACAACCCTCTCTAGCGGCATAAAGAGGATATTGGGCGAGGAGATGGTCTGCTCCTTCTCCATGGATGATTATCACACCTTGAACCGAAAGCAGAGAAAGGAGCTCGATATCACGCCGTTGCACCCGCTGGCCACTGACCTGAATCTGCTGGCGGAGCACCTGGAGGCCTTGCGACGCGGAGAGACGGTTGATAAGCCGGTCTACGATCACAGCGTGGGGACTAGTTCCGGCACGGTGCCCTTCGGCCCGGCTCCAGTGATCATCGTGGAGGGACTGCATCCCTTTTTCACAGAGGAGCTGCGCAGCCTCATTGATTTAAAGATCTTTGTGGATCCCTCGCGATCGGTGAAAAGACTCTGGAAGGTGCGCCGTGATGTGGGCGATCGGGGCTATCGGCCGGAACAGGTTATGGCTGAGATATTGCAGCGCGAGCCGGATTACAAGCTCTATGTAGACATACAGAAGATCTATGCTGAGATCGTGGTCAAGATTCGTGATACGCGATTTCATCCCTCTCTTCTCGATGCTGGACAAAAGCCCGACTGGTACTCGGTGCGGCTAATTCAGCAGATGCTGGATCAGCCAGTATCCAAGGTAGATCTGACCATCGATTTGAGCAAGATTATGAGAAGCTCGGAGCATGATTTCTCCATCGAGTTTCAGCGAGACGATTACTACGGGAAAAAGGTGGGCATAATGACTGTAGATGGCGAGATTCATCAGTCCATGATTGCCGATCTGGAAAAGAAGCTGGGCGACTCGCTGGGAACCTATGCCGTCATAAGCGATAGGCGTGAGCAGTACGTCAATGCCATCGGCCTCGCTCAGTTGATCTTAGCCTGGAGCTGCACAGAGAAGCTGGAGCACCTTCTCGGCAAGGGCCGGACCAAATCCTGAAATCCCTTATCCTCGCCAGTGCTCCCAGGCCACAACCTGGTCAAGGCTCTTCCTTGGCCGGGGTGCGGGCATTTCAGCCGGGTAGCCCAGGGACAGCAGTGCCACGACCCGGACTTCACCGGGAACTCCCAGGATCTCCTTAACCTGATCCTCGTAGAAAGCTCCTATCCAGCAGCTTCCAAGGCCCAATGATGCAGCGACCAGGGTCATATGGTCAACAGCTATTGCCACGTCAATTGCATATGCCATCTGGCCGCACGTCATGACGAGATCCGATGTTCCGCACGGGAGCAATGATAACCGGAGCCTGGGAGACGAATTGCTGGCCTTTAGCTGCGATGGCGAGCTTCTGGCGGACGCCCTTGTCTCTCACGACTATGAACCGCCAGTCCTGCATGTTCTTGGCCGATGGAGCCCGCCGCCCTGCATCGAGCACTGCCAGTAGCTTCTCATCCTCCACAGGCCTGCTCTGGTAGCTTCTGATGCTCCGGCGGCTCTTTATAGCCTCCATCAGCTCCATATCAGATCAGGCCCTCTTCTTCATCTCCCTCTCAATCTCCTCTCCGGCCTGTGTGAGGCACCAGATGTCGTCATTTGCAAAGGCCAGGCCACGCTCCGCCATATCCGCCAGGATCTTTTTGACCGAGGGCGCAGGGATGTGCTCAAATTTTGCTACCTTTTCCGCCGAAAGCTTGCCCTTTGAGCCGAGTACCTGAACGATCCTCTCACGATGCTTGTTTCCCATTATAAATCCCATATTAGCGGCCAAATCATCTGCCATAATAATCTCCTCTATTTCTGCGTTAGCTTTATTAGCTGTCCACCTCAATGTTAAAAGTGGCGGGCAGTCCGGGTGGTTCGGCGTCACCTGTAACCCGAAATCGTCGATAGGCGGGGGGC
>JBFYLF010000130.1:0-4437 GCA_041305505.1 Methanothrix sp.
CTGATTCTCGGTAGAGCGGGATATGTGGTTTCAAAAAGGTCCGAGAAGGGAGGAGGATAGGCTGAGTCTTCCTCCTTTTTCGGACTGCTTTCATGGTAATAAGATAATCCTTTTGAAAATAAAAAAAATTACTCGACGGTCCATCTCCCGTTCTTTCTCAGCCACTCGTCCATATCAGCAGCCGCGATCTTGCCGGCTCCCATGGCGCTGATCACCGTGGCTCCGCCAGTTGTGATGTCCCCCCCGGCCCAGACTCCATCCATTGTGGTCCTGCCCCGCTCGTCCACAACCAGGGTGCCCCACTTGGTGGTCTTGAGTTCTGGTGTACTTGAGGCTATTAAGGGATTTGGAACAGTTCCGACAGCTATGACTACAATATCAACGTCAACGGTATGCTCCGATCCCTTCCTGGTTCGAGGACTGCGCCGGCCAGAGGCATCGGGCTCTCCAAGCTCCATCTCGACAACCTCCATTGACCGGACCATTCCTCTGTTGTCCCCCAAAAAGCGGGTCGGGTTTGTAAGGAAGTCAAAGATCACACCCTCCTCCATGGCGTTCTCGACCTCCTCATGCCGGGCAGGCATCTCCTCCCTGCTGCGACGGTAGATCACATGAACCTCTTCAGCTCCAAGGCGCATGGCGGATCTGGCTGCATCCATTGCGACATTCCCGCCCCCTACCACAGCCACCCGTCTGCCCTTCTTGATCGGTGTGTCGTACTCAGGGAATTTGTAGGCCTTCATCAGATTGACCCTTGTGAGGTACTCATTGGCGGAGTAGACTCCGCTCAGGTTCTCGCCAGGCACATTGAGAAAGCGCGGCGCTCCGGCTCCGATCCCCAGGAAGACTGCATCATAGCCCTCTTTGAACAGGCCCTCTATCTGAACCTGCCTTCCCACCACGCTGTCAAGCTCCAGCTTGACCCCCAGGGACTGGACATAATCGATCTCCGAGCGGACTATGCCCTTCGGCAGCCGGAATTCAGGTATCCCGTAGACCAGAACACCGCCGCCGTCATGAAGTGCCTCGAATATGGTGACGACATGCCCCATCCTTGCGAGGTCCGCGGCACATGTGAGCCCGGCAGGACCAGAGCCAACCACGGCAGCCCGCTTTCCCGAGGGGGGGAGAAGCTCGCATACAGGGCACTTCTTGGTAGCGAGATCCCAGTCCGCCACATAGCGCTCCAGCCTGCCGATGGCCACAGGCGCCCCCTTCTTTCCAAGAACGCAGCGGCTCTCGCACTGAACCTCCTGGGGACAGACCCTCCCACAGATTCCGGGCAGGCTGTTCTTTCTCTTCAGAGCCTGAACGGCTCCGGGCATATCCCCCTCCCTCATGGCATTGATGAATGTAGGAATCTCGACGCCCACAGGGCAGCCTTCAACGCATTTGGGCTTCTTGCACTGAATGCACCTGCCCGCCTCTTTGGCGGCCTGCTCCGGACTGTAACCCAGAGCAACCTCCTGGAAATTACGCTTTCTCTTCTCCGGAGACTGCTTGGGCATCTCCACCCGGTCCAAATCGATCTTGCTTGACATCTTTCCTGCACCTGCGCCTCTGAAGGCTTAGAAAGATTGATGATAAATAAGACTTTGCCTGTCTCGATTATAAGTTTCTACAAAATTTTCTTGAAGAGTATCAGAGCAACCTTCTAATACAATTAATCCTCATCATCCTCCGGCGCGGTAGGGAACATGCCTGAAATTAAACTGATCATCGATGATCGAGAGGTAACAGTCCCCCAGGGGTCTACCATTCTCGATGCGGCCCGAAAAGCCGGCTCTTATGTGCCCGCACTTTGCGATCACCCGGACTTAAAGCCCATAGGCTCCTGCAAGCTGTGCATAGTCTGCGTAAAGGGCCTTGATTACTATCCCACATCCTGCAATACTCCAGCGGAAGAGGGAATGGTCGTGGAGACCCGGACGGAAGAGCTTCAGAAGATGAGAAGGCACACCCTGGAGATGCTGCTGGCTATCACCAACCACCCCACCTCCTGCCTCTTTTGCGAGAGGAGAAACGAATGCACCGACCTTCGCGAATGCATGAGGAAGTTTCCTGTGACTGTCGGCTGCAAGTACTGCCCCAAGGATGGGAGCTGCGAGCTGCAAGAGGCTGTGCGGTTCGTAGGCCTTGAGAAGATCAGATATCAGCTATCCTTCCGGAATATGCCTGTTTTGAGAGAGCCTTTCTTTGACCGAAACTACAACCTCTGCATCATGTGCGGCCGCTGCATTAGGGTCTGCCAGGAGGTGCGCGGGGTGGGCGTTTTATCCAGCAATCCCGATTTCCACCGAATGCACTGGATAGGTCCTGAATCCCTCCAGGAGTCGGACTGCAAGTTCTGCGGAGCCTGCGTGGACGTCTGCCCCACCGGCGCACTCTATGTTCGATCTGATAAATGGGTGCACCCGGATAAGACGGTGGCCACGATCTGCCCATACTGCGGCGTCGGCTGCCGGCTGAACCTCAGAGTCAATGAAGACAGAATTATTTCAGCGTCTCCAAACAGAGACGGGCCTGTAAACCGGGGGCAAGCATGCATAAAAGGCCGCTTCGGCCTGGAAGAGATCGTCCATCATCCCGACCGCCTGACAAAGCCCCTGATAAGACGAAACGGCAAGCTTGAGGAGGCCGAATGGGAAGAGGCACTCGACCTGATCGCCAAGAGGTTTTCAGAGATCAAAGAGAGATACGGTCCGAATTCGCTGGGGGTGCTATCCTCATCCCGGTGCACCAATGAGGAGAACTACCTGATGCAGAAGCTTGCCCGGACAGCCTTTGCCACCAACAATGTTGACAACTGTGCGCGGGTCTGCCATGCCCCGTCCGTCACAGGTCTGGCCGCATGCTTTGGCAGCGGCGCTGCCACCAATTCCTTTGACCAGATTGAGGATGCCGATGTGCTCTTCGTCATAGGCTCCAATACAACCGAGGCACACCCCATCGTCAGTCTGAAGATGATCAAAGCAGCTTCTAATGGCGCCAAAATAATTGTAGCCGACCCCCGCAAGATCGAGCTTGTGGACCTGGCCTCAATCTGGCTCAACATGAAACCTGGAACCAATATCGCCCTGCTCAATGGGATGATGAATGTCATTCTCAAGGAGGGGCTGGAGGACGCCAAGTTCATCGCCAGCCGTACTGAGGGCTTCGATGACTTCCGGAAGACCGTGGAGGAATATCCACCTTCAAGGGCTGCCGAAATTTCAGGCGTGGCAGAGGATGATATCATCGAGGCTGCCCGGCTCTACGCCAGGGCAAAGAAGGCGATGATCGTCTACAGCCTCGGAATAACCGAGCACATCACAGGAACCGCCAATGTGATGTCCCTCGGCAACCTCGCAATGCTGACAGGAAATGTCGGCAGAAGGTCGACAGGCGTGATGCCGCTACGCGGGCAGAACAACGTCCAGGGGGCCTGCGACATGGGAGCACTTCCCAATGCCTACGTAGGCTATCAGCCGGTAACCGACCAGAACATAAAGTCCAAATTCGAAGGAGCCTGGGGTGTCGATCTACCCTCAAATCCCGGCCTGACCTCCACCCAGATGCTTGAGAGTGCTCTGAAAGGAGAGATCAAGGGGCTTTATATCCTGGGGGAGGACCTCGCACAGACAGATCCAAACACCAATAAGGTCCGCGACTCGTTGAATGCACTAGACTTTCTTGTTGTCCAGGAGATATTCCCAACTGAAACCACCGAGCTTGCAGACGTCATACTCCCTGCTGCCAGCTTTGCGGAATGCGACGGAACCTTTACCAACGGCGAGCGGCGCATTCAAAGGGTGAGCAAGGCAATACCTGCAATCTGCAGCCAGGAGAACTGGCAGACTATCTGCCAAATAGCCCGGAAGATGGGCTATCACATGAACTACAGCCACCCTTCGGAGATCATGGATGAGATCGCCTCCCTGGCGCCGATGTTTGCCGGAGTGAGCTTCGAAAGGCTGGGGAGCAATGGTCTGCAGTGGCCCTGCCCCTCAAAGGAGCACCCGGGCACAGAGACTCTGCATATCGGGAAGTTCAGCCGGGGCCTTGGAAAATTCAATGCCGTGGAGCACAGATACCCAAGCGAGCAGACTGATTCCGACTACCCATTGATCCTCACCACAGGCAGAAGGAGAGAGCATTACAACTGCGGCTCCATGACACGACGCTCCAGCGGGATCATGTGGATATCTCCGGAGGAGGCAATTGAGATAAGCCCTGCAGATGCAAAGGAGCTTGGTGTTGAGGACGGAGAGACCGTTCTGGTCGTCTCCAGGCGTGGCCAGGTCAGGACAAAGGCAAAGGTCACCGACAGGTCGATGCGAGGCGTGGCCTTCCTCTCATTCCACTACAGGGATGTCCTTACGAACCTTCTGACCAATGCAGCTCTTGATCCCCAGGCAAAGACTCCGGAGTATAAGGCATGCGCCATAAGGATCGAGA
>JBFYLF010000131.1:0-4691 GCA_041305505.1 Methanothrix sp.
CAGCCGGTTTTTTCTGATTAAAGCCGATACCGCCGACTTTCGCGGCCAAATGGATAACGATTTCAGGCTTTGTCTCTTCCCGGGCAGCGCTCCGACCAGGCTTGCCGCTTCATCAGAAGATAGCTGCTCGGGCCTCCTGTCGAGGAGCGACGAATCGAGGCTGGAGAGGTCATGTGGGCTTGCACCCAAGGCCGCCAGTCCCTTCTTGACCTTCTTTCGCCGATTGTTGAAGAGCCCTTCCGCCAGCCTGATCAAATCTGACGCCTCTGCAGCCGGGCGGTCGGCGCGGGGCAGGAGCCTGACCACGGCAGAGTCGACCTGGGGGACAGGCCGGAAGGCCAGAATACCGCTAAGAACTGACTACAATTATTTTTGCATCGCTGCCTGGTTTGGCCTTCATCTTCCTCGCGAACTCCCACTGGTACATCAAGACTGCCCTCTCAAACGGCTTCGAGAGAAGCCTGTAGGTTATGGCGGATGAGATCTGATATGGCAGATTTGATACGATCTTATTGCAGCGAGGCAACTCGACCTTGAGGGCATCTCCGCATATCACCTGAACATTGGAAAACCTGCCCTCAAGCTGGGCAGCCAGGTCCGGGTCGATCTCAACTGCATAGATATGTCCCGCGTTAGAGGCAAGTGCTGAGGTTAGGCTTCCTTGGCCCGGCCCGATCTCCAAAACACAGTCATCTGGGCCCAGGTCTGCATAGCCAGCTATTCGCGCGGCTATGGACTCATCAACCAGAAAATGCTGCCCGAGCCTCATCTATCTCATTTTGGGGGCTGTGGTGAAGACCCTGTATTTGATCCGGTCGTCCATAAGCTCATCTTCCACCCGCTTGGCTATGAGCTTCTCGGGATAGTGCAGCCCTTTGACTCTTTCCATGAGATCTGCAAAGCCTTTGAAGGCGCCTTTCTTCCGCTCGGTTAGGATCGCCCACATCAGCTTCTTGCCAATTCCTGGCAAGAGCTCCAGGGCGTGCATCCGCGTGGAGATCGGCCCTGCATCATTGAAGTATCTGATGAACCTTGCCTCGTTGTCCAGGACGATGCTCTGAATCTGATAAGGCAGCTCCAGCTTGGCGCTGTTGGAGAGCTCGGGATATTCGATTCTCCTGTTGACGTGATCTATGATATCCCTGCTGCCGCTGCCTATATAGACGCGGGTTCCTGCTACAGGAACCGCACCCTCTTTGGGCGTCATCTCCATGAGCACGAAGTTGGCCTCGCCAACGGACTGGACCAGAGGCTGCTTCTGGTAGCTCCTGGAATCCTGAGCGCGTCCATAAGGGAGGTAATCGAGAATCCTGGCTACCTCTTCTCTCTTCGGCGGTCTCCCTTCAGGCATCTGCCTCTACCCCCTGAATACGATCTCTAAAATATGATCCAGCTCTTCTTCACCCAAGGTGAACCTCTCCTTTGCGTATATTGCCCTCAGCTCATCCTTGGTCACTGGCTTGATATCTGCGATCTTAACGGCGATCTCCGGGTTCATCTTCTCTAGCTTCATAAGCTCTGCTACCAATGCCCGGCTCTCCTCGGCGCTGCCTTTGCAAAAGGACTCTGCATGACGCATCGCCCGGCGGAGCTCATATCCCAGCTCCTCTTCATCGGCACGCTTTTCACGAATCTGGTCGAGGATCTCTTTGACCTCCGCCAGGGTCAGAAGATCCTCCTGCAATACGCTTTTAACTATCATCTATTTCTGTGCTGTAAGGTGTTCTGGTAATGCGATCAGGGTCTTGGTGGCATCGCCATCTGTGACCTTGAGCACGAAGGCCCTTCCCCTCTTTCCAACGACCTCGGCCGTCTTTCCGTGAAACCTTGGATGAGGCATGCCCTTGTGTATACTGGGATCGATGATCACATGGACCTTTGCGCCCGGCTCGAACTCCTGAATCGCCCTGACTACGGGAGATATTCCCCTAGCCCTGACCGTCTTGCTCAGCTTGTCTCTTGACTTCTTCCGCATTCCGTGATGATGTGCCATCTGATTCTCCACCTACATCTATTACATCTAGTTCTTCGACGATCGCGTCGACTTTCAGGGTCTCTGCGAGGTTGGGGCTGGTTCTTCCACCATCTCCCGAGATCAGCTCCTTGATATACAGGCCACTGTCTCCTCTGATCTTTATGCGGGCCATGTTTCCCGCCACCTCTATCAGATCCGCGCTATGGACTCTCTTTATCCGAATCTTATCCGCCCTTCTATGGGATACCCTAGTTGGCGTACGCTGATCGATCGACCCTTCTAATTCCTTCAAGACGGATTTAAGCTTTTCTTCTGGAACCTCGGCTCCCAGCCTGACCAGGGCCGAGTATGTCTTCTCGAAAGCCGCCTCCTTAAGCCTCTCAACCATCGATGAATCGGCCAATGCAAGCCCTATGACCTCAACTTTTCCCTCTGCCTGCCTGCAGATCTCCTCCTCTAGACGGCTCAGGTCGATTGTCCTGATGAGAGGCCTGACTGCTTCCACTATGAACGGCCGGCCGCTTCCGAGCATGAGGGCGTCGATGTCCTCCCGGCCCGCTCCATGAAAGACCGTGTCCTCCGCAGCAGCAGCCTGCATCACAGCCGGTCGGATCAGCTCGTCAACCGACTCCTGGTACATCCGACCTGTGCCGCCGCAGCGCTCGCAGCCGCGGCCCCGGCATTCGCGACAGGGCCAGCGGGTCTGAGGAATGCCTCGAACGAGCTTTCGGTACCTCCCGCGAATGAAGACTGAGGAGACCTGCAGCTCGACCTCGCCCTTCTCCAGGTTTAGATGAACAACTACATCCGGGCTCTTCAGATCGGCGGATTTCCCGGTGAGGACAGCAAGCCTCTTTCCAACCTCGCGATTCAGCTCCGACTTGAAGGGCTCAGCATGAGCTGAGCCTCCGTCTGCCACAAGAAGCTCCTCGTTCTCTGAGAGAAGGCCTGACATCCTCGTGCCCACGAGGAATGTCTGAAGCTCGCGGCCTGCGAGCGCGGCAGCAGCCTTCTCCGCCCAGGAATCGAGTTTTTCTGCAGCCATCTCGCCCAGGCAGACTGTGCAGCGGGCGTCCTCTTCGCCTCTTCTGCCGAGCTTGAGGCGCGCAGGGAGAAATGATGGCGACAGCTCCTCCTGGAGTGCCCGGTCATCATCGGCAGAGGCCTGCATAGTCAGGGCAGACTTCAGGGCCCGTCCTCTCTCCGCATTGGTGAACCCTGTGCCGAGCATGGCAAACTGCCTGCCCAGGCAGCTATCGCATATGGGGCCCAAAGATATTATCCTCCTGGCCGTGTCCAGGATGTTTTCTCTGGCGTTCTCCTGATTATCAAAGCTATCTTCACTCATAATGACTCTTCATGTCTGCCATCGGGCTTCTGGTTTATTAGAGCTTGCAATTGGTCCATCCATGATAGGTCTCTGCCGATGACAAGTTCCCGCATTTCAGCATGATGAGTGTTCTTCATAGGAATCAGCCGCATAGAAAATCCGTGATTTCTGGCCAGCTCTTTCACCTCATCGGCATTGTCATAAGTTATCAAGAAGTCTCCCTTTAACGCCTTGCAGACTGCAAACAACTCCTCATGATCTATATCACAGTATTTGTAGAGCCTTTTGCCTGCTTTTTTTCCACCCGCGGTGTAAGGCGGATCTATGAAGAATACTGCATCTTTTCGTTCCGAAAAGTCACGCATGACTTTCAAGCCGTCTTCCAAGCGAAAATCAATTCTTCTGGAGACCTTTTCCAGATTCAGAATCCTCTTAGCTAGTGTTTTCGGATACCATCGAGATCGTATGCCCTTTCCGTTCTCTCCTAGCTTAATGAGACCGGAGCCCTTGGCTAATACACCGCCATGAAAGGTCCGGTTTTTAAGGATGGTTTGAAAGGCCCTCTCTCTGATCTCAACTGCTGGATTGGAAAGCTCCGAAATCACCGACTCGCGAGATAAATTAAATGAGAGTATGCGATCTGCTAGCCATGGGCTTTCACCGCTAATCACCGATTGCCATACGGCTGCCACGTCTTCATCGAATTCGACCATGATTACGCTATTGACATAATTTTCAAAAAGAGCTGTGATGCTAATGATTCCTCCACCAGCAAATGGTTCAATAAGTATCTCAGGCTTTGGATGCTTATGGCTCATCCATTCTCGGAAGGTGGGAACAAACCAGGTTTTTCCTCCTGGATAGCGAAAAGGGCTTCTCTGGGGAACTGAAGATACATTTACAGGCTTTGCAGTGTAAAAATTATCAGAATCTTGGAATAGAACTGCTTGCCTGGTTGCTGTCATAAAAAAGCCTTTTCGATCGTATTATTTACTGGAGCAGTCTCAAGCTGCTCGTCGAGCTTATCCTGAAGGCGTTTCATAAAAACGTCAATTTTGCCGGGTACTGGGGTCGTGATCGATTTCAGCGATGTCTCAAATCGAGTATAAACCTCTTCAATCTTATTTAGAACATATCTCTCTTGGCCGCAATAATCAACGAGCTGTAGATCGTATACCAGCCAGGCTATATCTGCCTCGTCTTTGTTTATGCGCTCCAATGGCGGTAAGGTATTAAAGAAATCCTTGCTTAGCGCTACAGCGATCTTCTTTTTCCAGCTATGAAGAATGCCTCCTTTAAAAAGAAGCTGTGGAACTAATCGTTTGCGGGATGAAGAAAGAAAATCCGGTCTTGGATAATTGGGTTCGCCTGACCAGTCCATCGATG
>JBFYLF010000132.1:0-4369 GCA_041305505.1 Methanothrix sp.
AAAAAAATATTAAGGTAAAAATTCTATCATTTTCTATAGTTTGGATGGTTTAAGATACCAATCTAGAGTGTAAGGTCTTGGCCTTGATTCTCTCTCCCAGGAGCACTGTAGCCTCTCTATGAAATCCTGGACTCTACAGGTGCGGCATCTACCGACTTCCAGTCGTGCATGTTGTCGAAATTGCGGGAGCGGAGCAGGAAATTGTGGGCCATCTCGTCGAACGGTCTCGGGGCTCATCACATCGCCCTGAGCATCCACCGTATCGGGCTCGGCGATAACGCTGTAAACCAATCGCCTCTCCACATCGGCCTTGAGGATTGGGCAGCGTATCTCATCTCCGAGAAAGCCTCGCAGGCTAGCTTTCCCAACGCGATCACGATCTTCTGAAACCTGATAGAACACACTGCATAAGCATTTCTGATCATATTTACTCAAAATTTATTTAATTAAATTTCTTCTGAACTTCAAAAAGAAAGTTATTAATATTCCCGAGATCAAGCAATGGCCACGAGGCTGCCTTTTATGGAGGTCGTAATAAAAAGGTCTGCGCGACGCAGGAAGACAATCCAGGCCAGGATGGTTGGCGGAGTCATGGAGGTGCTGGCGCCTGCTTGCATATCTGATAAAGCTCTGGCAGGTCACATTGAAAAGCTCTGCAGTCGAATGGAGAAGAGGATCTATCCAAAGGATGATCATCACCTTCATGATCGTGCGAGCCTTTTGAACAGAAAGTACTTCCAGGGAGCTTTGAGCTGGAACAGCATCCAGTATTCTTCAAATCAGGAGCACAGGCGGGGCTCCTGTAATTGTCTCGCCAGGACAATTCGCATCAGCAGCAAGATGGCCAGCCTTCCTCAGTGGGTTGAGGATTATGTCATAGTGCACGAATTGGCCCACCTCATCGAGCCGAACCACGGCAAGAGTTTCAAGTCCCTGGTTCATAGGTACCATCTCGCCGAGAGGGCTATAGGCTTTTTAATGGCATCTGAGAGAATGCAGAATAAGAATTAGATCTGAATTAGGTCTGAAAGGCGAAAAAAGATGATCTTGGCCGGAAACCCCTCCGGCCTTATTCTTGATGCAGAGTTTAGCTTGAACCTATGAGGCTGATGACGAAGTATCCCAGAACTACGCCCAATACGAAAACAAGGGCGAATGAGCTATAGATCAGGGTCTCGCCTAATACAAGAGCTTCCATAAACTCATCTCACTACAAGCACCGGGATCGTAGCCCAGTAGAGAACCTTTTGCACAACGCTTCCTATCAAGAGCTTGGAGGCACCGGACTCTCCATGGCTTCCCATGACGATCAGATCGGCCTTTTCGGCACCGGAGACATCGATAACTGTATTTGCGGGCGCGCCTATCCTGACTATGGAATCGACGTTTACGCCTGCCTTGGCTCCCATGGCCTTGATATCATCAACGGCCTTTCCGCCTGCAACCTTGAGCTTATCTTCAACTTCCTTTCTGTCAGATCCAAGCTGCCTCACTGCGCTGGCAATTACGACCTCGTTGATTACATTGAGTGCTATAACCTGCGCGCCCAGTGCCTTAGCGAGCTCCATGCCCTCCTCAGCAGCTTTCCTGGATTTGTCTGAGCCATCTGTAGCGATCAAAATCCGCTTGTACATCCTATCCCACCTTTGGCGTTTATCTCAATGACATTGTATAAATAGCTATCTTCCCGATTCCAGAATTCTAAGAGCTAGTAGCGCCGCGTTTTCGCCATTATCTATGCCAACGCATGCCACAGGGACGCCGGGAGGCATTTGAACTATTGATAATAGCGCATCAAGGCCTCCAAGCTTTGCGCTCACCGGCACGCCGATCACAGGGCGCGTCGTCTTCGAGGCTATAACGCCCGGCAGCGCAGCAGAGAGTCCTGCGACTGCAATGAAGACGCAAGCATCCGTCTCCAGGATGTAATCCTGAAGCTCTCCAGGGTTTCTGTGTGCTGAGAGAATCTTATGCTCAAATGACGCATCCTTCTCCCCCAATATGCGCAGGACCTTGTCAACAATTGGCTGATCCGACCTCGATCCCGAGACAACTGCAATATCGACCATACCCCTCACTCGATCTCCTGAGATTTCTTATGAATCTTATATTTGCTTATCCTTGATCTCTGCCCTGAAGCTCTTGCTGCTTGTTTATGCTCATCAGGATAAGCATCTCGAAGATGCTCTTGACCGCCCCGGCATCCAGGTTCAGCTCAGTTGCCAGGTCCATAGCATTGGACAAGACCCTCCTCTCACGCTCTGGATCGATGATCGGCCGGCCTTCGGCCTTTTTAGCCTCGAAGATCTTTTTCGAGATGCCGATTCGGCGGTAGATCAGCCTTATTATCTGCTCGTCTATGCTCTCAATCTCGCTGCGATGCTCCTGTAGACCCATCAAATCCCCCGGCCTTTGGATGCGCATCTGTTATTCGACAGGGTTCTTATCACCTTTCCGCCCAGAGACCTCCAGGCTTCTTCAAGTTCTCCTATACGATCCTGATCGATTATGGCTGCGTAGGAAGGCCCGGTTCCCGAAAGGCTTGCGCCGCTTGCCCCGGCCTGAAGAGCCAGGATTATGGGCTCTGCGGAGAGGCCCAGGGCTGCGCAGTAAGCCAGGCCGTTGAGAGTCATGGCCCTGCCATAGTCGCCTTCCAGGGCCAGGTCGTAGACGATGTCTGCCAGAGGCGCTATTAGGCGGGAGCGCGAGACGCTGGTGTCACTGGAGAAGAGCTTCTTCTCAGGAGAGAGGATGACAACTGGCGAGCTAAGCTCCTCTCGCTTTATAAGGAGCATCTTCCGGTTGTCTGTGACAACCACCCCGCCGAGCATCGAGGCCAAGGCATCGTCCAGAGCGCCTGTGATGGTCACGCCGACATCTCTTGCTGCCTCAACGCCTATCTTTGCAGCCTCTATTGCGTCCATATCCTCGTTCAGGGCATCAAGGGCTGCGAGGATCGAGGCGTTGGCTGCTGTGCTGCTGCTCTTCAGGCCGCTGGCTACTGGAATCTCGCTTCTGGTCCTTACACTCGCCCCATATTCGTATCCCCGCGTCTTTAGCACCATCTGGACGCATCTCTCTATGAGCCGGGTGTCAACGCCCGGAACATCTCCCCTGATAATTCCCGTCTCGTTAAGCTCGACCTCGGCCCAGGTCTTGAGGTCTATTCCAAAGGCCGATCCCTTCCATGTGGCTACGGCATTAAGAATCGTGGCCGCTCCGCAGGCCCAGGCGTATCCCTTCCCCAGCGTCATGACTGCTCCATCTCAAAGATCTTCTTGAACGTTTCGAGGTCCCGGACGAACTCGGCCTCGCCCTCGCGGGTGTATTTGGCTATCATCTTGTTCAGGTATTCAAGTTCAGTGATCGATGAGACGAACAATGGCTGGTGGTTTCCAAGCTCGTAGAGCGGCAGGACATCGACGCCCCCTTTGCTCGTCCTCTCATCCAGGCCCTTGACGACGACGATAAAGGCGAAGTTCTTGTAGCCGAGGCCCCTTGAGATGTTCTTGGCGAGGCTGTTCATCTGCTGGACCCGGCGAGAGGAGAGGTCTTTGTAGGCAGCGACGGAGTCCTTGTACTCGACGAACATGACCGAGTTATCAGACCAGAGAAGTGCATCGTATTCCACAACAGAGACGGCGTTTTTCAGGGCTACAACGTTGAAGAGCACGCCGCGACACCAGCTTATGTTGAGGTGAAGCCGAAAGTCCGCCTCGGTCAGAGGAGTATTTCTGGGCTTGAGGACGAAGGGGTCGCTGGACAGTTCTATCATGAGGTGGCACTTGAGCTTTTCAGATAAATGGACTTTTCCCGCAAACGCCCTGGCTGGCTTTCAGCCGCGCATGAGGTTTTGGCTCAGGTCCAGAATTATTCGGGGCCTTGCGATGGCCAGCGTCAGACCGGCATAGGCGGCCTTCCTCGCAAATGAACCACCCGAGATGAGCCTCTTTCCCGAGAGGCTTCCAACCAGTCTGTCGACCTCTGAGTCCTTCATTGCCGCCAGGGTCTGCAGAGACGCTCTGCCCATCCGGTACTGCCAGAAGAACTCCCTGTTCCAGAGCTTTTGGTATTCCGAGAGGGCGCGGCGGGAGACGTCTCTTTTGGCAGCGGCCTTTGCAGCCACGCTCCCGCACAGCATTCCGGCCCTCATGCTGTAGGCCAGGCCGCTCTGGGCTGCTGCGCCACCAGTGACCATGAGAGAGTCGGAGACGATCTCTCCTGGAATGGCGGCTATTGGGTCGCCGCCGCGGCGAATTGAGAGGATCTTGAGCTCGTCGATGTCCGGGCGCTCTTTAGACTTGAAGGCCTTGAATCTGGCCAGGAAGCGCCTGAAGAAGGGCTGGACGTTCTCGCCGTGGCCGCGAAC
>JBFYLF010000132.1:4460-4764 GCA_041305505.1 Methanothrix sp.
TGTGGCGCATCGGCTCGAGCCCCTCCCTCCTGGCAATGCTGGAATCCACACCGGAGGCATCGACGACTATGCGGGCGTCGATCCTCTCCTCATCCAGGATTACCACTCTGCGGCTGCCCTGCAGCTTTGCCTCATGGGCTGTGCCCGGAAGGATGGCAACGCCTGTTTTTTTCGCGATTGAAAAGTAGTGCTCGTCGAACCTCTGCCGGTCGAGGAAGTAGCCCTGGGCCGCTATGCTCACGGCCCGGCCAGAGGGGCTTATGATCTGCATTCCTTCAAGCTCGTTTTCGAGGTAGCAGTCGTC
>JBFYLF010000133.1:0-4352 GCA_041305505.1 Methanothrix sp.
GCATTCAGAGTGGTGTTGTTCAATGAAACTGCGCCATTCACAACGGATTCATTTATGGCCGGGATCTCCTGAGCTGATGCGGCAACGGTCGCCGCCATCATGAATAGGAGGCATGCAAAGAGAACGAATTGTCTGCTCATATCATTCCTCAAACCGAATGGCTGCATTCTCCAGGCTTATCAATCTTTTCCGTCCAATTCAGCCTCGCAGCTATCAACAGTGACAAAGCCACCGTCTTTGCGCCTCATCTCGCAGACCATCTTGCCGTCGACTATCCTCAATATTCTGTCAGTCTTTTCTGCAAGCGTCATATCGTGCGTTACCAGGATGAATGTCTGATTGATCTTCCGGTTAAGATCACGCAGCAGGTTGTAGATGAGGTCTGATGTCTTTGTATCCAGGTTTCCCGTCAACTCGTCGCCTATCACTATAGACGGTCCGTTTGCCAGGGCCCGGGCAACGGCCACCCTCTGATTCTGGCCTCCGGAGAGCTGATTAGGCCGGCTGTCCTTGCGATCGGCAAGTCCCACGGCTTCGAGCAGCTCAAGTGCCCTCTCTCTGGCCTGAGACTTGTCTTTCTTGGCAATGAGCAGGGGCATCATGACGTTCTCCAGGGCCGAGAACTCAGGAATGAGGTGATGATACTGAAAGACAAATCCTAGCTCCTGATTACGAAGCCTCGCCCGCTCATCCGGACTTGCGCGGCTGACATCGATTCCCTTGAGACAGATCCGGCCAAGGCTTGGTGTGTCCAGAAGGCCTATCATATTGAGGAGAGTGCTCTTGCCGCTGCCGCTCGGACCTACGATTGCCACGAACTCCCCTGCCTTGATCTTGAGGCTGACTCCGTCCAATGCCCGGACCTCCACGCCGTTTCCATAGATCTTGCTCAGATCTTGCAGCACTATTATGTCGTCACTCAATTATTCGCCTCCGGGAACATAGATGGCTTCTCAATTGGCAAATCACTCCCCTATGGCCTCAACGGGGTCAAGCCGCGACGCCTTGTAAGCCGGATAAAGTCCTGCCAGGAGATTCACGGCCAGGGCAAAGCCTGCCGCCAGGGCGAAGCTCTGGGATGTGAGAAGAACCGTCAGATGGGATACCATATAAACTTCGCTTGGAAGAGATACGGGATAGGCCTGGATAAGCCAGGCAGCGACATAAGCCAGGCCAAAGCCCAGCAGCGCACCGGGCGGTCCTAATATCAGGCTCTCCAGGATGTATATCTTGATTATCGATTTGCTGGAGACGCCGATAGCCATGAGTATTCCTATCTCCTTGGTTCGTCTGGTCACCGCCATGATCATTGTGTTGGCCACACCGAATAGTGCTATTACGAAGATCAGGCCGTAGAAGATGATGAGAATGACATCCTGGGTATCGAAGAGCTGCAGGACGTCCTTGCTACGCTCCTGCCAGCTCTCCGCCCTGTAGGAGAGGCGAGAGTTGAGGTCTGCAGCGATCTTTGGAGCTGCATCAATATCCGAGAGCCTGGCTGCCACCTCGGAGACGACATCCGACAGCCCCATCAACTCCTGTGCGCTCTCCAGATGAAGATAGACCAGGGTCTGATCTGCGTTGGTTCCGGTCTCTATAAGACCCACCACCTCAAGTCCGATTGATTCGTTCTGACGATGCAATGTGAACTTCTGCCCTACAGAGATCTCAAGCTCTTCTGCAAGCTTCGTTCCGATAACCGCGCCCCGTCTCTTGAAGATCAGATCTTCGTAGCTGCCGCGGACCATATCATCCTGCACTTTGAGAAGCATGTCCTCAGATTCAGGGTTCGCTCCGATTATGCTGACTGCTCGCACCTTATCCTTGTACTTGGCACCGGCTTTTCCGAGCAGCCTGGGAGAGACCGCTTCCACTTCAGGGTAGCTGCCGATTATGGAGGATAAAGTTCGGTAGAGCGTCACATAATCCTCATCCTCCTTGGGGCCGACTATCAGATGAGGATTGTTCTCAACAAGGCTGCTGACAAGCTCGCTTCTGTAGCCTTCGTTGATGCCCATCATAACAACTATTACTGCTATGGCCAGGGCCACAGCCAGGACTGCGAAGAGAACCATCTTGGGGTCCGATGTGATGTGCCTCTTGGCTATCTCCAGCTCGAACATGGTCCTATCCCTTCAAAGCTATGACTGGATCGAGCTGCGATGCCTTCCTGGCAGGATAATAGCCGGCGGCGATGCTCAAGAGCACTGAGAGAACAGTGAATACCACGAAGTCGACGGGATCGAGGGCTATGGGCAGGTCCATCATCTCGCCCATTTGATCTGGGATCTGCACGCCGCGAAGTTGCAGGCAGACTATCAATCCCAGAACACAGCCGACGACGGCTCCCATGAATCCCAGGATGCCGCTCTCCAGCAGAAAGAGCCGGCGGACCTGAGATGGATTGGCTCCGAGAGCCATGAGCATTCCTATCTCCCTTGTCTTCTCAACAACGAGCATATTCATGATGCTGGCGATGCCAAATGTTGCGATTATCATCAAGAGGAGCATTGTTATTGCATTCTGAGTCCTCTCGAAGGCAAGAGTCCTGACGATATCAGGAAAGAGCTCCTGCCAGTCTTTGGCATTGTAGCCGCGAGATCTAAGCTGTGCAGCCGCCTCCTGGGCGAGGAAAGGATCTGAGAACTTCATGTCTATGGCTGTGACCACATCTCCCTCATTCAGAAACCTTCGTGCGGTATCTTGGGAGACATAGACCACGCCCTCATCGACCTCCTTGTATCCGAAGCTGAAGATCCCTGAGACAACGAGGTTGACTGGAATGCTGTCCGGAAATTTTGCCGAGACGGTGTCGCCCATTTTGACCTTCAGCTTTTCGGCCAGGGCATCGCCCATCACCACCCTCCTGCCGCCCAGGATGGAGCTGATCTCGCCTTGAAGCATGTTCTCTGTGATCTGGGTGATCCTCTCGGCCTCTGCAGGATCTATGCCCACCATGGCCACGTTCTCTGACTCATCTTTGTAACTCAGGGTGGCAGGAGCCGCCAGGCTCGACGAGACTCCAATCACCCCTGGAAGCGTCCAGCAAACCTCGGCGATGCTCCGGTAGAGGTGCAGATAGTCTTCGCCCTCAACAGGACTTACGGTGACATGGGGCAGGAAACGAAATACTATGTCGAAGAGGAAATCCGAGAAGCCGTTCTGGATCGAGATGAAGATTATCGAGATTGCCACAGCTATGGCCACAGCTCCCACTGAGAGGAATGTGCGCCACTTGCGGTAGGTTATGTGCCTGCGGACCACAGCGATCTCGAAGGGCGGAAGAAGGCCGAAATTCAAGCCGGATGCCTCGGGAAGCCAGGTAGACGTTCATCCGTTATCAAGTTGCTGGATTTGCAGGATTTCTCGTGAAGACGCCTGGGACTGCTGAAGATCATGTTGGCATGACTGCCGGATAGGACGCTGATCGAGCAGGCCGGCTCGAATGTCGATACACGGGTCTGACCAACCAGGACGTTGCCCGGTTTTTTTCTGATACCAACGTATTTATGGCAGAATGAAGATAATATATTCTTGAATGAATGGACGCAAATGCAGGTCTAAATCGAAGAGCCCGATTATCGCAGTGATATTGAACCTCATAATCGCGGGTTTGGGTCATGTTTATTTGGGGTACACGAAGAGAGGAATTGTTCTATTCCTATTAACCGTCCTGATAGCAGCCCTCAGCTCGGGATTGGGCTGGATTGTCGGAGTTGTCCTCTGCTCTTACGACGCGTGGCAGTTGGCAAAGAATAGGCCTGCTCCCTTTGATTTCCTGGCGAAATATGTCGGTGAATAGAGATATACTAATCATGCAAAGCATCGAAGTTATAAGCCTTAAAGCATAAGTTGAATGGGATGAGAAAAGCGGACTCCAAGGAGACATCGCAGCCACTGGCAGAGGTATTTGGTCATCTTGTGAACGATCAAACCAGCAAGGCGGCCAGATATCGATCCCTTCGTCTTTGTCCTTTTAATAATAAAGTTCCAAACTGCACCAAAGATAAAGCAAAGAATCCGCTTGGCGTATGCAGCATTTATTGCAATGATAATCCAGTCATAACCTGTCCAATAAGATTTCGTGAAGAATGGATAATTGCAGGAGATGCTGCATCATTTTTCTTTGGCAAAGACGCAACATGGAGTTCCTTGACAGAGGTCAGGCTAAACGATGCCAACGAGAAAACAGCAGGAAATATAGATATTGTCCTAGTCGCTTATGATGAGCGTGGAAAGGTTTACGATTTTGGTGCTCTTGAGATCCAAGCGGTTTATATTTCCGGAAATGTTCGCGATCCGTTTGAGTATTATATGAAAGATCCATCAAGCCACTCATCGATGGACTGGTC
>JBFYLF010000134.1:0-4551 GCA_041305505.1 Methanothrix sp.
TCCTTTTGCGTCCTGTCCAGCCGGGAGTCCGGCTTGTTGACCCTGGGCCTGCGCGTCTCCTCATCGCGCCGGAATGTGATGTTGATGGCCTTCAAGAACGAGTTCATCCCCTCGCGCATCTCAAGTGGAGTATGGGCAATGCCGAGCGCTCCCGGCTCGCCCTCGAAGACCATCAGCCTCTCTGCGAGCAGGTCTATGAGGTAGATGTCGTGATCGACCACCAGCACAGTCTTTTCAGAGGACTCGGCAAAGCGCCTCATGACCTTGGCTGCCATCATCCTCTGCTCCACGTCCAGGTGCGCCGAGGGCTCATCTAAGAGATAGAGGTCTGCCGGGCGACTGAGGCAGGCGGTGATGGCGACCCTCTGAAGCTCCCCGCCTGATAGCTCGGTCAAAGCCTGATCCATCAGCATCTCAAGTCCCATGGGCCTTAAGATCTCGGTCTGATAGAAGCTGCTGTCGAAGTCATGCGTCACAGAGCGCAACAGCCCCTGCACAGTCACATCTGAGTCTGCCTTGAGGTACTGGGGCTTGTAGGATACCCGAAGCTGGCTGTCGAATGAGCCTGCAGTCGGCTTCTCGACTCCGGCCAATACTCGGATGTATGTGCTCTTGCCTATGCCGTTGGGCCCCAGTATGCCGACAACCTCCCCCCTGCGGATGATTCCGGGCTCAGCCTGAAGCCTGAAGGCGGAGTACTGCACTGTGAAGGCATCGTAGGCGATGAGGACAGGAATCTCCTTCTCAAGCCTGGGCGCATGAACCTCGAATCTGATGGAGGTGTCCCTGAAGCGAACATTCTCCTCGGGAAGGTTTCCGCGCAGATACTGGTTGATTCCGACCCTCACCCCTTTGGGCCTGGTGATGACTCCATAGGCCCCGGGCACGCCGTAGATGAGGTGAACATTCTCCGCCAGAAGGTCGAGCAGGGCCAGGTCGTGCTCCACAACCATGACGGCGCGGTTTTGGGCGAGGCTCTGCAGAATGCGGGCCACATTGATGCGCTGGTAGATGTCAAGGTATGGGCTGATCTCATCAAAGAAATAAAAGTCCGCCTCGCGCGCAGCCGTGGCTGCTATTGCCACCCTCTGAAGCTCTCCTCCTGAGAGGCTTGAGATCTCCCGATCCAGGAGCTTATCCAGTGATAGCCTCACCACCAGATCGGACAGAGCCCCCCGCTCATCGGTCTTCTCCAGAAGACCCCGCACCTCGCCAGAATAGCTCTTGGGAATTCGGTCGACATACTGGGGCTTGTAGGATGTCTTAACGCCCTTCTCAGCCACCTTCTTCAGATAGTCGCCTAGAGCGCTTCCTGAGAACCTTGCAAAGACATCATCCCATGATGCATTCTTGCCCAGATTGGGCCGAAGGATGCCGGATAGAATAGAGACCGCCGTGCTCTTGCCTATGCCATTTGGGCCCAGCAGCCCCGTGACCCTCCCGTTTACGGGGACGGGCAGGCCGTAAAGGGCAAAGCCGTTCTGGCCGTACCTGTGAACAGGGTCCTCCATCTCCTCGGGTAGGTTG
This sequence comes from Methanothrix sp., assembly GCA_041305505.1. Taxonomy (GTDB): domain Archaea; phylum Halobacteriota; class Methanosarcinia; order Methanotrichales; family Methanotrichaceae; genus Methanothrix. The sequence continues at coordinate 1,528 of JBFYLF010000134.1, forward strand.
GTTATGGTGATCGCCCCAAAGGGGCATTTTCGCACACAAATCCCGCAGCCGACGCACAGGCTCTCGGTGATCAGCGGCTTGCCATCCTCGAAGACTATGGTCTCATCGCCCGTCCGAACAGGCGGGCAGAAGTACTCGCACTCTCTGGAGCACTTGCGGGGCTGGCAGCGGTCGCGGTTGATGATGGCAATCCTCATGCATCTGCCTCAATTGAGAAGAAATGTCCAGGTGACCAGCCAGAGGTCGACTGCCATGAACTCAACATAAAACCAGTCCTTGGTCTTGAAGCTGTTCGCATCGATGTTCATGAATGCATAGGTATATTTTTGGATTATATATGTGACAAGAATTACGGACATCATCACGAAATGCCAGGGATAAGGTGAGAACGCATCTCCTGCATGATAGCTGGCAAAGCCCGCCGCAGTGCCGAGGACGGATGGATAAACTGTCTTGACTATACCGTCGATGCGGTCCTTTCTCCGTTCCGCCTTGCTTTTCGGCCTATCTTTGGGCGGAAGCTTTGCAGTCTTCTCGCCCGGCTTGTCCGAATTTGCGGGCGCCAGCCGCTGATCTTCCTTATTGCCGGCTTTCTTCTCTTTCTTGGCCATCCTTCCAGAGGATTTCATTATATGATAATAGCGTTTTGGTCCGGGAAAAGTCCAAGTACTATAACACAGAAGACCCTTTGCATGTGTATGTCGTAGCGGATGCTTCGGTATTCATCTGGGGCAAGAGGCCCGCGGGAGATCTTATCACTGTCCCGGCTGTTGAGGCGGAGCTGAAGGATATAAGAACAAAATCATTGCTCGCCATATTCGATGTCCGCGTGGAATGCCCTTCTGCCCAGTTTCGAAAGGCGGCTGAGCAGGGAGCACGGGAGACCGGAGACATCCGGGGGCTCTCAGGTGCAGATCTCGATGTCCTTGCAAAGGCCCTGGAGTACAGAGCAGTTCTCGCTACAGACGACTACGCACTGCAAAATGTCGCTCTTCACCTCGGCCTGGAGGTCGAGCCGATAGGGCAGCCCAGGATAAAGAGGATACGAAAGTACATCCAGAGGTGTCGGGGCTGCGGCAGCAGATTCGAGGGCGAGGCTTGTCCTGATTGCGGAACTCCTGCCCCAAAGAAGAAGAGGTGCATATAGAATGAAGAATATTGAGACATTGATGAAGAAGGCATCGGAACTTAAGGCTGAAGGCCTGGTGGAAGGCCAGATCTCTGAGGAGCTGAACATATCAAGCGAGACTGTTACCTGGCTCTTGACCCATGCTGAGGCTGCGAGCACATCCCCCGGCCCCAAGGATATATCTGTGGACTGGTCGATGATAGGCAAGAGCGCTTTTCGGCTCAGCCATGTCTCCGAAGCCCTCTCGGACACCATTTATGATACCCTGGACGAGAAGGATTGCGGCGTTGATGTAGTTGTGGGCATCGCCCTCTCCGGCCTGCCTCTGGCCAGCATGGTCGCAAACAGCCTGGCTGCAAACCTGGCAGTCTACACCCCGAGCAAGCAGATGCTCACAAAGGATAGCGGCAAAGCGCGCGGCAATTTGAGCGCCAACTTCTCGAGCGTCATGGACAAGGAGTGCATAATCGTCGACGATGTGGTGACATCCGGCAGAACCCTTGAAGAGGCTGTGGAGTACCTGGATGAGCACGGGGCCCAGATCAATGCTATCGCAGTCTTGATCGACAAGAAGGGCACTGATGAGATATCAGGCGTCCCGGTGGTCTCCCTGCTCAAGGTCTTGAGGGTCAATTGATCTAGCCATTCTCATTAAGGGCCGGGAGAGGCGACCTTTTTCCCATAACCTTTTCCCGGCGCTTCTCTCCTTTTGCCTTTGGAAAGCCTTTTAGCAATCCTGACAACATCTTCCGCTCAAAAGCTGATAGACTATGTTCTCCGAGGATGAGTATAGATTGGACTTCTTCGTGGATGAGGGATTCCAGCGAAAGAAGTGCGAGAAATGCGGCAAATTCTTCTGGACCAGAAACGCTGATCGGAAGACCTGCGGGGACCCTCCCTGCGATCCCTACACATTCATAGGCTCACCAATATTCAAACGCAAGCACACTTTGGATGAGATGCGCGAGCACTACCTCAGCTACTTTCAGGCTCGCGGACACGCTCGCATCAAGAGATACCCTGTTGTCGCCCGCTGGCGGGATGACATCTATCTCACAATCGCCTCCATCGCAGATTTCCAGCCGTTCGTCACCTCCGGACAGGTGCCTCCGCCGGCCAACCCCCTCACAATTAGCCAGCCCTGCATCAGGCTCGACGACCTGGACTCAGTAGGGCGAAGCGGACGGCATCTCACGACATTCGAGATGATGGCCCATCACGTCTTCAACACGCGAGAGAGGGAGATCTACTGGAAGGATCGGACTGTTCGACTGTGCGACGAGCTGCTTGTGGGGCTTGGCATGGACCCCTTGGCTGTGACATACAAGGAGAACCCCTGGGCAGGAGGAGGAAACGCCGGGCCGAGCGTCGAGGTAATGGTCGGGGGCCTTGAGCTGGCGACATTGGTGTTCATGGACCTCAAGGCGGTTGTCGGAGGCCCCATCCAGATCAAGGACGAGTCCTATGAGAAGATGAACAACTACATCGTTGACACAGGCTACGGCCTTGAGAGGTTTGTCTGGGCGTCAACCGGCTCGCCCACAATCTATGATGCCATATTCCCCGACCTTGTCCGAAAGGTGGCGGATCTGGCTGGCGTCGAGCATGACCTGCGTGATCCCGAGTACGCTGAGATCTTCGCCCAGAATGCTAGGCTCGCAGGAATGGTGGACCTGGACGAGTTTTCCATGGACAGAGGACGATCGAGCCCATGGAGAGGGTCTATGCTGTTGTGGATCACACCCGCTGTCTCTCTTACATGCTCGGGGACGGGATCATTCCATCAAATGTCAAGGCCGGATACCTGGCGAGGCTGGTCATTCGCCGCACACTGCGGCTGATGAAGGAGCTAGGCCTCAGCCTCCCACTCGCGGATCTGGTGGAGATGCAAATTT
>JBFYLF010000135.1:0-4651 GCA_041305505.1 Methanothrix sp.
TCAGTCTCCTCCACATAGTTGTGTCCCAGAAGCAGCCTGATCTGCTCTGAGCTGAGAGGCGAGCCAACGGCAGAGTTCATGGCATGGCCCAATGCAAGGAGGACGGACCCCGTGGACCCAAGGCCCACATGTTTCTTCTCGTGGTCTTCTATGGCGATATCAAAGCCGCCCTGATAGCCCACGGTCTTTCGAAAGACCTCTGCATAGTGGCGGATGATGGGCTCGCGCATGTAGTCTATTTTCAGACCGTCGGGTATGCATCTGACGCGGGCGGTGCAGTAGATTTGCAGGGCAAATCCGACGCCTCCTCCTCCGGGACGGTTGGGAGCAAAGCGGTTCATATCGAGGACTGTCAGATGAATTCGTCCAGGCGCAATGGCAGTGAAGGCTCCCGGTTTGGGCTCTAGAAGATACTCTCCTTCGAATCCTATTGTTCGGATGCATTCCCCCGGCATGAACGGCTGAAACTCATACTCGACCAGGTCCAGGTCGCCGCCTCTGATCTTCATCTTGGCCAAAGTCTATCTACCTCCCTTCCTATGCCTGCCGGTCGAAATAGATGCTCTTTCCCGAGGCCTTGAGCGGCAGAGCATAAGCTACACTGCAGCCCTCCAGCATATTGCTGGAGAGGGCGGCAGCCCCGGCAGAGAACATGATTCTGTTGTCTACATTGTGCAGGCTGGCAGTCTTTGCTGCGGAGCCAAGCGCAATTCCAAGGTCAGCCATCTTTATGGCGCAGCAGGGCCCGTGAAAGAGCTTATTTTGTTCCTTATCGAGAAATGCTTCATGCGCTTTATGCATCTCCTGGCAGGTGGAATAGCCGCAGCCTCCGCAGTCAAGCCCCACGCTCTCAGCCTTGCAGCCTATGAGCAGGCACGCGTCGCTCTTCTCCACATTGGCCGCGTCTCTAAGAAAGAATTTCAGGCCCCGCGCCTCGCCTATTTTGCGCATCTCTATAGCCAGGACTTCGAGCTTCGGGCCGGACAGAATTCTGGTCGTTATGGAGTCCTGGCCCCTCCCTTTTGGGGCGGTGCGAGCCGAGAGAGCCATTAGCTCGGCGACCATTTCCACTGCCTTGAGAGTCATGAAAAGACTATGCTTCGATTCGTATTTATGTGTTTATCAGCGCCGATCGTCGAGAACAGTGTAATCATCGAGATCGATTATCCTGTTGCGTTCGCTCTCTCTTGCAGACGAGCTGGCGTCCTTTCCGCCTCTCCTGGCGGCCAAGAGGATCGCAGCAAGTGCTGAGAGGACTGCTGCGGCGGAAAGCCCTCCTTTTCTGGCGAAAAACCTCAAGACAAGCAGCTCGGCTGCCGCATGAAGCAGCTTTGAGAGAAGATCGGACGGTGCGTCGCCTGCCGCTCTCCTGCCAAGTCCTGATATGGATGAAGCTGCCTTTGATGCTTCTTTAGGCCGGAAGATGTATCCAATGTATCTGAAGATCGTCGCCAGAGCGGCGCTCCTCGCAGCTTTATCGGCAAGGAGGGCCCCAATTGCCGCTTTGATCAGCTTTGATATCAGTCCCATCTAAATGGGCTATACGCCTTCCGATGATATATTTCTATCCGCTCCCGGAATCCTCGGCAGAAAATCTCTCGGGCCAGAGCATCCTCTCGCGGCTGCGCTGCTTTATCATCTCCTCAGCCTCGGCCAGGCTGATTCCAAAGACCTCTGCCAGGATCTCCTGGGCTGCACATAGCTTCATAAAAGCCAGTTCATCACTGCTCTTGCCCTGGCTTTGCATCGGCTCCAGGGGCATTCTCCTCTGCCTTGCGCTGACGATAGGGGACTTTGCCATTGATTAAGGATTTCATCAGGCCCAATTTAAGTAAGTGCCGCATGAAAAATTGATGTGACTGGACTCTAATGTTTTATACGAATTCATGGACTTGACGGGATTCGAACCCGTGGCCTCCGCCTTGCGAAGGCGGCGATCTACCACTGATCTACAAGCCCAACTCTCTAAAACCTGCTACCCTGGAAAGGGGGCAAAAACAGAGCCGAAACAAAAATTAGGTGGCCCCTAGATCAGGCCTACCTCTTCCACCTCAACCGACTCGACGCCTGCGACCTTGCTTACAGCCGTCTCGATCTCATCAGGGCTTCTGCCGCCCTTGTCATCCATTATGGTGACGACGATCAGAGCCTTCAGGCCGAAAGCTATGGGCATCTCTTCAATTGCATGTAGCCTGGCAAAGGACGGAATCACCTTCTTTATATCCTCTGCTAGCTTCTTGAGGTCGATGTCGGTGCTCTCGGGCATGACCTTCATTCTTACTGCTGCTTCTCCCATTGTTCTCTCCCCTTACGGTCCTGAGAAGCCGCAGGCTTTGCAGGTGTAAACGTTGCTCTGCTTCTTACATTTGTTGCATCTGGCGATCACGGTTCCGCAGCTCGGACAGGGAAACCTGGTTCCCCCCACGCCGGTCAGCGCAACGCCACATGATACGCATTTCTCTGGCATTTCTTCCTTCATGTTATCTCCTGCCCTTCTGTTATATCTCTCTGTATAAACCTTCCCATAGAACAACGTGCCCATTGGACCTGAAGTCCTATTTCAGGAGGTTATGATCGTGCCGCCAAGGCCCAGCCTCACATATTTCACGAAACGCTCTCTATCGGTTCCATTGATGATTATAACTCTTTTTCCCTGCAAAGATTCGCATAGAAGCCTCAAGCTCCCCTGGTCTATGCAGCTTTCGGAGCCTATCAGCCTTGCGGCATGAACATGCATAGCCACCTTTCCCGCCAGGATCACTCCATCAACATCGGTGGCCTTGATCAGATCGGCTGAGAGCTTCGCGGCAGCAAGGAGGGCTATTGCGTCCGATGTATAGTCCCAGCTATGCTCTATGCCGCGATCATCCCTGGATAGGGCTGTGTAAGGCAGGAGTATCTCCACCGGGCAGACGCCTTTCGGGCGGCGGATCTCTCCAGTCAGATCGGCACCTGTTCCATCTGATAGAAAGTAGGCGTACTGCTCCATAGCCAGGACGGCCATCCAGTGAGCAGCCTCGTCGCTCAATTCACCCCTGGAGTAGATCTCACGAACCATGTCTGCCATCGGGCCGCCCCCAGGGACTACGAGGAAGCGAAAGCCCTCATCCCCCAGATCCAGGAGAGAGCGTACGAGGCTCCTGGCATTTGCCATCAGGCTTCCTCCCATCTTCACCACATAAAACGGCATGAGTTTACAACTCTGTCAGCTCAAAGTATTCAGCCATTTCCTTTTTCAGGGCTCACAGAGAGGAGGGCAAATCTTATACTTCATGCACTCTCTTCGCCTTTCATGAAGGATTATGCAAAGATAGTGCCATGCCTGGACGTCAAGGTCGTGGACGGAGTTCCATCTGTTGTCAAGGGAGTCAAGTTCGTGGACCTGAAGCGGCAGGGTGATCCGGTTTTATTTGCCAAGCGCTATCAAGAGCAGGGCGCGGATGAGCTTGTATTTTTGGACATCACCGCATCTCATGAGGGTAGAAAGACGATGGTCGACGTCGCCCGCAAGGTAGCAGATGCTGTTGACATACCCTTTGCAGTCGGAGGAGGCATAGGAACTCTGGATGGCATAAAGCAGATCCTTGATGCAGGAGCCGATAAGGTTGGAATCAACACTGCTGCCGTCAAGAACCCAGATTTCGTCAAGGAGGCTGCAAAAGCATTCGGCTCGAATCGAATCACAGTCGCCGTCGATGCCCGCAGAAATTCCAAGATCATTCCAGGAGTCAATGTCTATACGATGGAGGACGGCTCAAAGGCCTGGTTTGAGCTTGTGATCTATGGCGGCCGCGAGCCAGTTGGAATAGATGCAATTGAATGGTGCCGGAAGATGGAGGAATTTGGAGCAGGAGAGCTTCTGCCGACGAGCATGGACAGGGATGGGACAAACATCGGATACGACCTGCCCCTGACAGGGGCCATCTGCGAGGCTGTCGAAATTCCAGTTATAGCCAGCGGCGGAGCCTCTACCCCTCAGCATATACTGGAGGGCTTTTCTGTGGCCAAGGCAGACTCAGCCCTCGCAGCCGGGATGTTTCACAGGGGAGAGTATACCGTCGGCCAGGTGAAGGATTATCTTGAGAGCAAAGGCATAAAGGTTAGAAGATAATTTTAAATCAATTCTTTCTCTCTTTTTAAGTCATTTTCTTTCTCTCTTTGGTCTTCCAGCTTTTTGAGAGGCCAGGACTTCAGCTTCCCGGAGCTTCTTCTCCCTCTCCTGCCAGTTTGGCAGATAGGCATAAAGAAAGCTCTTGAAGACCGGGCCGTGGCTTGGCGCAATCAGATGAAGCACCTCATGCACTATCACAAACTCGCCGATCACCTCATGCACTATCACAAACTCGCCGATATCTTTAGGCAGATCCAGCAGATCGGCATTGAGTGTGAGCCAGCCTGAGGTGGACATAGATGCCCATTTTTGTGACATTTTGCGGATCTGGATCTGTGATACCCTGACGCCCACTCTCGCCGCCCAATGCCTTGCCGCCCATTTCATCTCTTCAGCATCACGCCATTTATCGATCATATTCGCCTATATTCGCCTCGACCTGAGGAGGTCGTCAGTTATGTCCGTGAGCTTCTCCTTTCCAACCAGCGGCAGGATAAATTTATACAGTTTTGCCCTGAGCCTCTGCTCTTGCTTTTCATC
>JBFYLF010000136.1:0-5697 GCA_041305505.1 Methanothrix sp.
CTCCACTCCGTCCAACGAGAGAGCAAGATCTACCAGGTGAATCGAAGACGTCTCTCCGATCCTGATAAATGCGCCTGGATCAAACTGCATGGCAATTGTTTTATTTCCTGGAGATAGATCGCTTTGTATTGCCAGCAGATCCAGATCCTCATTGTAGTCGTTGACTATTCTGCCTGAAAGCTCGTATCTGCCGGGCCTGATCACAGTCACATTGACGCCTACAGCGATAGAGCTGGCATTCGTCAGGTTGACATAATCCCCTGTGAGATAGGCTGCTGGAGGCTGGAACTGCGAGGGCTCCCGATATATCTCCATCCTTCCGTCGAAGCTGTCGATATAGCTGCCGCCTTGACCATAGAGCATCAGGTCGTCAACTCTCATCGGCCCGCAGCCGCCATTCATCCAGATATCAGTGCCGCTTATATTGATGAAAACGCTGCCGCTGCCGCCTCTGCAATCCTCAAGTCTCCCCTTCAGCCATAACTGCGCAGGCTCCGGGGCTTTTGCGGAGGCATTGACTCCGAAGCCAAGGGTCAGAAGATCAAAGAGGCCGTCCGCGTCGCTGTCAGTGACATTCTGATATATAAGCCCCTCCAGCTTCATTCCGCCTAATATGACGCTCACGGGAACCACAAAGCTGCCCTCATCCGAGCTGATCTTGACATAGCCCTCCTGCATGAAGTGAGATGTCTCACCCGGAATGCTGAGGTTGACCTGCAAATCTCCATCCTCGTTGTTCCCGAGCCGATCGGGCCCTTGAGCCTCAATCCAGCTCCATGGCAGATCTTCATAACCCTTTAGCAGAATGTGAAAAGACTGGCCTTCCTCAGGAGCGTCATTGCCATAGACCTTGACCTTCCACATGCCCTTCTCCGGACTTCTGACCTCCAGAGGGCCGAGGTCTCCGGACCCCAGGGTTAAATCATTTGGATTGCCCTGCGGGTCCTCAAGGACCAGCATCAGCTCGCTGGAGTTGGATCGATCAGGGCTAAAGAGGCTTATCGAGATCATCTTGACCTCGCCAGATACATTGACAGCCTGCTCCCAGACCTCCTTTTTAAGAACAGTCCCTTCGATGCTCTTTGATGCGCTATCAATCACAGCGCTGTAACTGAGATTGTCAAGAGGCTTCCCGGCATTGCGAAGGGCAAAAATTGCCTGCGTGCTCGATCCTGCAGAAGATTCCGTCCTCCAGCGCATGGGTGCCGTCTCAAGCCGGAGATGTTTGACATCCAGGAGATATTCAGCCTCGACGCTGGCATTATGGCTATGGACGGCAGCCAGCCATCTTCCGGATGGGGGATTCTCAATGCCTATAGTCTTCTTCTGCTCGGGCTCTGCATAGCCCTCCAAATCATCGGCTGAATAGTACTCGCTTGTGGGCGAGAGCAAGAAGAGATCGAGATCGCAGTCTTGCTGCCAGTCCAAAGATGCCTGGAGCTTCTGTGTGCCTGAAGCTATGTCCAGATAATAATAGTCCCATCTGCTTTCGTTGAGCACTCCAGTCACATTCGCCCCTCCACCTGATAGATTGAGGTGACAAGCCACATTGACGCTGACAGGAATCTCGAGCAAGACATCCTCCCCAACCGAAATCTGAATGCTGCCGCCATAAGATCCGGATAATATGTCATCGGGGACGGCCACTATGGCTGAGAAGATCTTTTGTTCGTTTGCAGAAATCCTCTCAGGCAGAGGCTGAATGCTCATCCAGCCGGATATATCGCCCACCGCCTCGGTCTTTACCCCTTTAAGATCCCTGTCGCAAAAGAAGACCAAACGAAGGCTCGCATCCTCGTCGCCCGGAGCCAGAGCATAGATCTTCTTACGGGGCCGGTCTGCTCCGGTGTCAATTCCCACATAGACCCCCATTCCGGCAGGCAGATATGCCCAGCGCCCAGCCCTCCACAGGTCCGGGGTGGAGGCGCAGATATTGCGGCTGCTATTAATAAACTCAAAGGAGGAGAGGGCATCTATCATCCCGGCTCCTTGATAATACTCCTCGTAGAATTCGCCATGAGTGTCATTGAGCTTTCCAGCTCCTCTTCCAATAGCAGCCTTGACGCCTGAAGGCGTAAGATTGCCGTTGGCCTGCAGGAGCAGAGCCGAGAGACCTGCAGCTATCGGAGTTGAGAGGCTGGTTCCTGACTCGCGTGAGTAGTAAGGATCGATTGGATCAGGCCTTTTCACTCCTGATGGCACCAATGAGATGAGATCAACCCCAGGGGCTACAACATCGGGCTTTATCCGACCATCTCTTGTCGGTCCCGAGCCTGAAAAGCCGGCTATATGTCCTGATGAGTCTGCAGCACCTATTGTGATGACGTTTATGCCGTCTCCAGGCGAGTCGATAAGGCCAGGAGGCAGGGCCAGCAGATAGCCTGCGCCTTCAATATAAGCTCCTCTCTTCTGGACCTCGACGCTGCTGCTATTTCGGTTTCCTGCCATGACGCAGACCACAACTCCATAGCTTGCAGCTTTATCTGCGGCCATGCTTACAGGCGGATTTGTCTCGCCAAGGTTTATGCTGCTAAGGCTGAGGCTCAGGATATCAGCCCCGTTCCAAACCGCCCATTCAATTCCTGCTATGATATCAGATACCCTGCTCTCACCCCTTCTGTCTGTGACCTTGGCGCTGAGAAGCGAGGCTCCGGGAGCAATTCCTTTGTACCTTCCATCTGAGGCAGCACCACTGCCAGCGATGAGCCCCGCAACCATTGTACCATGACCCAGGATGTCATCTGCGTTCGCTTCATCTGCGAGAAAATTCTTCTCGCCAACAACCTTTCCGACCAGATCGGGATGGTTTTTGTCTATCCCGGAGTCTATTACTGCTACAGTGATCCCACTCCCATCGATCCCCTTCTCCCAGAGGAGGTCTGCCCTTATGACATGGGCCGGCGGGATATAGCCATCCAAGGAGATGGTATCATTTCCCTCGATCTCACCAATCTCCGCGCTATCCAGCAGCGAAAGCTCTGCGCTGCCGTCAAAGTAGATTTTGGATACCCTATCGTCCGCTGCCAGCTCTCTTATGGCTCCAGGCTCCGCCTCACCAGAAAAGGCAGGAATGAGGCTATAGCGGTATTTAAGGGAGAAGCCAGAATCATCGAGAAGGCCGTCGGCAGAGGATGATTCGTCTGATTTCAGGATAACTATAACAGGAATCTCTTCACTTTTATCCTGCTCGATCATCTTTGACAGAGTCGTATCTATCTTCAGACCGTTGTCCAAGGAGATCCCCTCCCCTCTGGACGGAGAGAAGAGAGTCGATGATAAGCACAAAAGACAAATGAGAATTAGAATATTTTGATTCATATACAGCAGACCTGCCCGCCGGGCTCGCAAATCCAAATCCGGAATGTAACAATAGCACGTTTAAGCAGATAATGCTAAATAAACCTGTGGTACTTCTACTGCTGAATGCCTGCCCAATGGATCGTCTCATATCTTCTCTGGATCGGCCTATCCTTGCTCTTGGCTTCAGCCATGCTCAGGAGCAGCCGGGCCGCCATTCTGGGCTGGTCCTTATTCGCCCTCTTCTGGCTGGGTCAAATAGATCATTATCTCGCAGCGGAAGATTACTTCAATGTGGCTCTGGTCATAGTTGCAGGCCTCCTGAGCTTTTATATGGCTGGATTGGCGAGGACGAGGTTCTTATCATCAAAGGCATTTCTCTGGGCCAGCTATGCAGCGGCAGCTTGCGGGCTGATCTATTTTCCATTTGCACAGCTTCCGGCCCTCCAAAACGGACTGATCGCCGCTACTGCATCAATAACCGCCAGGACTCTGCAGTTCCTCTCAGTTCCTGCGGTGCTTGAGAGCTGGAATGTGCTGAGCCTCAACGGCAGATCTGTGGAGATCATCCTGGCCTGCACAGCCATAGAGAGCATTGCCCTCTTTGCAGGGGTGATCCTGTCAGTCCAGGCTCCACTGGGCCGAAGGTTTGCAGCGCTGGCAGCTTCAACCCTGTCGATCTATATCCTCAACATAGTCAGAAACGGGTTTGTCCTGATGGCCTACGGATGGAGCTGGTTTGGAGAGGGCAGCTTCGATATCGCCCATAATGTCATCGCCAAGATCGGATCGACTGTGGCCCTCCTGGCAGTCTCCTATATGGTCTTCATGCTCTTGCCGGAGCTTTTATCAATCATAGATGAGCTTGCAGCAGAGATTAATCCGAGAAGAGGGGATACAGCATAAAATTGGCAAGGGGCTCGGCCTCATGGGTATCGGCTCCGATGATCCTCAGCGCCGCGCTGGCTGCAGCAGGAAACTGGTACATGTCAGCAGTAGCTCTGGCTGGTTTTGTGTTCATGATATTCTTTCACAGGGACCCGGACCGCGTTCCTCTGGGAGAGGGGATGCTCTCTCCTGCCGACGGCAAGGTCATTCAGGCAGCGGCAGACAGGGTAACAGTCTTTATGAGCCCATCAAATGTTCATGTCAACAGGGCTCCGCTCGACTGCTTTGTGCATAGCATCGAATATCGCAAAGGCACCCACCTTCCGGCCTTTATGAACAATGCCTGTCAGAACCAGCAGAACAGGATTCAGCTTGAGACCGATGACGGACTAACAGGAGCGATTGTCAGGAAGATCGTCTGCTATGTCCACCCGGGAGATCATGTCTCGCGAGGAGAGAGGATAGGAATGATCCGCTTCGGATCGAGAGTCGAGGTCAGCATCCCCCAGGGATACAGCCTTCAGGTCTTCGAAGGAGACAAAGTCCGGGCAGGAGAGACTGTCATCGCCGTGAGGGTTTCATGAATGTCTTCCGGTCGATGCGGCTGCCCGATGTCTTCACTCTCCTGAATGTCGTCTTCGGCTTTCTGGCGATCCTTGCTGCGAGCGGGGCCTATGACAGCGGCTTTGCAAAGTATGCCCTGGTATTCATACTCCTGGCCGCCGTATCAGACGGCCTGGACGGACTCCTGGCCCGAAAGGTTGGAGGAAGCGCCCTCGGCCCCAACCTGGACTCTCTTGCAGATCTCGTATCCTTCGGCATCGAGCAAGACTGGCCGGTTAGTCGGTTCGCCGCCCTTCATCGCCCGGATGATTTGCGTTTCGTCGTTGCTTACGTCGACCCGCTTATAGTACCCTTGATGCCGGACCCGTCGATACCACGCTTTTTCGTTTGTGGTTCGGTACGGATACCGAAATCGGATCTGCCCGGTCACTTCCCAATAGGCAAGTTCTGGAGTAACGACATTGGACGCCGATAGTTTCATTAGCTTCGCCGTGCCGGGAGGCCATCCAAGATACGAATCACTGTTGACCGATCGCCTGTATCGGGCTTGAACGTAAGGGTTAAACAAAAGCATATTCCGCTTGATCGATACGGTTTGGTCCGGTAGCAACGTCTTAACGCCCTCGATCGGTTCGCCGTTGACGGTCTGGATCGGATTGCCGTCCCAATCCTCGTCTATTTCCTCTTCGGTTTCTACGTCGTCCCAGTCGATCCTAGGCGGTGTGAATAACGGGTTGTCCTCGTTGTCGCTTGGCCCTAGCTCGCCGCTGTAGTCAATGTTTAGCTGCCATAGAATGAGGCTTGCGGTGAGCGCGGCTTGAGCGGCGAGCGTTCCCCGCCGAAATCATCGTCCTCGCCCGGCTTCCATTTTTGAACATCCCCGTACTTAACCGCGGTGACGCCTCCGGCGGATTCCGTGATCGCGATATCCTGATACCAGCAGGTCCT
>JBFYLF010000137.1:0-4170 GCA_041305505.1 Methanothrix sp.
TGCTCGCGCCTGCGTCTATGGAGTTTTCAACAAGCTCTTTGACGACGGATGCCGGCCTCTCTATGACCTCTCCGGCTGCGATCTTGTTGATCGTATCCTCGTCGAGAAGCCTAATCCTGGCCATTCGTATCCTCCGATCTCTTTCCCAGAACCCTCTGATATTGAGCCAGCCTTTCGAGCGCCTGGAGCGGGGTGAGAGCATCCAGGTCCAGAGCCCTGATCTCATGGATTATGCCCTCGTCCTCCTGCTGGGGCTGCATAATATCTTCCGGCATCTTCTCTTCTGGAGGCGGCCCGTCAAAGAATATGAGCTGGGTGTAGCTGGCTCTCCTTTTGGGCTTCTTGCCTGATAGGGGCTCGATCACTGCTTCTCTCTCGATCTCTTTTAGGATCTGGTCTGCCCTCCTGGTTACGGCATCCGGCACTCCTGCCAGGCGGGCGACGTGAACCCCGTAGCTCTTGTCGGTAGCGCCGGGAACCACGGTCCGCAGGAAGGTGATGTTCCCCTTCTCCTCTTTCACGGCGATGCTGTAGTTTTTGACGCCCGGCAGGATACCCTCGAGCTGGGTGAGCTGGTGGTAGTGGGTTGCGAAGACTGTTTTGCATTTGATGCTGCCATTCAAGAACTCGGATATCGCCCAGGCCAAAGAGAGGCCGTCGAATGTGCTCGTTCCCCTGCCAACCTCGTCGAGCAGTACAAGGCTGCTGGGGCTCGCTTCCCGGAGGATGGTGGCAAGCTCAGTCATCTCGACCATGAATGTGCTCTGGCCTGCTGATAAGTCGTCATAGGCTCCAACCCTTGTGAAGATCCTGTCGACCAGGGGAAGGGATGCATGAGCCGCCGGGACAAATGAGCCTGCCTGGGCCATGATCTGGCACAGGGCAATCTGGCGCATGAATGTGGACTTTCCTGCCATGTTGGGGCCTGTGAGGATTATGAGCCTGCTCTTATCGTCATCGAGGAGGACATCGTTAGGCACAAAGCCGCCTCGCATGGCTTTGTCGAGGACCGGATGTCTGGCTGAGCGAAGCGAGAGCCTGCCGTCGCTGCAAAATTCAGGTTTGACAAGCCCGCTCTCGGCTGCTGCAGTAGCCAGTGCTGCAAGAACGTCCAGCTCTGCCAGGGCCTCTGCTCTCCTCTGGACCTGTGCTGAAAAGGAGGCCACGCTGCTTTGCACTGCATTGAAGATCTCCTGCTCCAGGGATACAGATCTCTCCTGAGCCGAGAGGACGCGGCTCTCCATCTCTTTGAGCTCCGGGGTGATGAAGCGCTCGGCATTGGCCAGCGTCTGCTTTCGGATGTAATCCTCGGGAACAAGGTGCAGGTTGGCTCTTGAGACCTCCAGATAGTAGCCGAAGACATTGTTGTATGCGATCTTGAGGGACCTGATTCCCGTCTTCTCTCTCTCAGTGCTCTCAAGCCTTGCTATCCAGCCCCTGCCGTCCCGGAGGAGGGCTCGAAGCTGGTCTATCTCGCTGTCGTATCCGTCTCTGACGACCCCACCGTCTCGCAGATGCGATGGCGGATCGTCTACTATTGCCTTTCCGAGAAGGTCGACTACCTCCGGGCAGGGTCCCAGCCTCAGCCGCAGATCAGAGAGGTATGGAGAAGAGGCTTTTTCCAGTATTCCTAGGAGCGCCGGAAGCCTGGAGAGCGATCCCCTCAAGACCACGAGCTCCTTGGGCGTTGCAGTGCCGAATGAGATCCTGCTCATCAGCCTCTCAAGGTCTGCAAAGCCCCTCAGCTCCTCGACCAGGCTCTCCCTGAGAAGCGCATCATTGAGAAGCTCCTCAACTGCACATAGCCTGCGCTCGATCGCCTCCTGTGATATGAGGGGCATCTGGATCCAGCGTGAGAGTGTACGTGAGCCCATGGCAGTCTTCGTCTTGCCAAGATACTCGATCAGTGTCCCTCGCCTGGATCTGTCCCTGACGTTTCTTATAATCTCAAGGTTTCGCAGGGTTATCTCATCGAGAACCATGAACTCGGACCCTGAGTAAGACCTGATCTCTCGCAGGTGCCCGAGGGCATCGAAGTGGGAGCTGTGAAGATAATTGAGGATGGCTCCGCAAGCCCTGATCGAGAGCGGCTTATCTGCCAGGGAGAGCCTCTCTTGCCATCCTTCGCCAAAGCGCTCTTCCAGGGCGACTGATGCGCTCTTTAGAGAGAATGCTGCCCCGTCAAGGATCTGTAGGCGGACGCCCTCGAAGGAGATCGGAGAGCAGGCTATGCATTCAGCGGGCCGAAACTTCGCCAGCTCTGCGCCTAG
Organism: Methanothrix sp.; assembly: GCA_041305505.1. GTDB lineage: Archaea > Halobacteriota > Methanosarcinia > Methanotrichales > Methanotrichaceae > Methanothrix. The sequence goes on from JBFYLF010000137.1 coordinate 2,271, forward strand.
CCTATCCCCTGCGATCTCTGTTGTCAGGAATTCCCCTGTCGAGACATCCACCAGGGCGAGGCCCAGCCGACTGCCATTTCCCGTCTCATCTCCATGCACCACCGCCGCCAGGAAGTTATTGCTGGCCTCATCCAGCATCGCAGGCTCGATGATCGTGCCTGGCGTCACAATCCTTGTGATCTCCCTTTTAACGAGTCCTTTGGCCTGCTTTGGGTCCTCAACCTGATCGCATACTGCCACCTTATGCCCGGCCCGGATGAGCTTTGCCAGATAGGCATCCAGGGCATGGTAGGGGATGCCAGCCAGCGGGATCTTGTTTCCCTCATCGTCCTTCTGGCGTGAGGTGAGGGTGATGTTCAGGTCGCGGGCGACTATGACTGCATCATCTGCGAATGTCTCATAAAAGTCGCCAACCCGGAATAGCAGCAGGGCGTCGGGGTACCGACTCTTTTCCCGGTAGTACTGTTCCATCAGGGGGGAGGGCTTGGACATGATCTGCCTCCTGCTTTTGCCTCGCTTATCATATCGCTTTCGGTACATCTTAAAGGGGCCCAGCAATTGAACATCTGCCTTTGCTCGATAGCTTTAGTCAGACAATTATTGCGAAATGTTTTTATCATTATTATGCGGCTTTATTCCTATCTCTTGACCGCTGGTTGCGGGATTTTAGGAAAGGAACTGTCATGAGAAAAAAGTTCATGCTTGCAATAATATCGGCAATTATCATCCCTTCAATAGCATTAGCATCGGACCTGGTTGACAGAATTGAGATCCAGGGCGAGGTCGCCTTTGGCAATTTCACATGGGATGCCCAGAATTTTGCAGGCTTCTATTATGATATTGATCACGACATCTCAACGGAAGAGCTGTCCACAACGCTTACTGATCAAATCCTCACCAAGCCCAATGGCGTCGTTTACAGTACCACAGTTCAGAGAGAGGACTTCGAATTCGAGAGATGGGGTTCGTATAATGTCATTGGATTCATGGGCGAGAGGCACTTTGCCGGATATGTTAATAGCTCAGAAATCGATAACAGCATAGAAATCAATAACCGGACAGATATCAATAACAGCACGGATATCCATAGAAATCGCCTCTTTTATGAGTCAGACGAAAAAGATCTTCTCTTTGACAACAAGCTTCTCGAGATCCTGGTGGATGATGATTCTGAGACGACTATCGCTTCAGGGGACAGTCTCATGCTCGAAGAAGGCTACGAACTGACTATTGAGTCCATTGATACTCATGGCGACAAGATTTTTGTAGAGCTCTTCAGGAATGGATTGATGGTTGACAGCCAGGTCATCTCTCTATCCAATGATAGCTCGACGGGAGGAGAGGAAACCTATTGCTTCAAGAAAGATGTCGGCGGCTCCAAGGACGTGGTCATCATAGCTGTTCATTTCAAGAACGCCTTTCATGGCTCGGATAAAGATATGGCAGCCTTTGACGGACTGTGGCAGCTCTCGGAAATACCCCAGTATGTGTTTAAGGATATGGTGTACGGTTTAATGACCAATCTGAGCGTCACGAAAGATGGCATAATCATGAGAAATGAGGACTACGATATAGACCTCAACAGGAGCAGAGAGGTCTCGCTGATGCCAGGAATAAGCATCAGAAGCAATGAGACCAAACCTGGTGAGATCAGATATTATATTTACAAGGAGATCACGGACCCTGGTACATACGAGATAAGGAGCAATGTGGCAGGCGATTCATATTCCTGGACAGCCGAGAAATTTGCCGGCTTCTACTATGACATTGAGGACAACATCTCAACTGAAGAGCTGACCGCAAAAGTGACGGATGGCAAACTCATGGAGCCCGATGGTCTCGTATACAAGACCACTGCTCAGAGGGAGTCCTTCGAATTCGAGGAATGGGGATTCTACAA
>JBFYLF010000138.1:0-7553 GCA_041305505.1 Methanothrix sp.
AATTGAGATGAAGATAATCGAAGTCAAATCCGTATCAAGCAAACCCAATCCCCATAACGTGGACGCCAGGCCAATCAGCGACACCGAGAGCGCCCAGGTGGCGCACATAACGCTCCAGCCCGGCGAGGCCCTGAAGAAGCACATCACCCCGGTGGATGTGGTCTTCTATGTCCTGGAGGGGCGGGGCGTTGTGGAGATAGGCGAGGAGAGGCAAGAGGTGTCGGCAGACAGCCTGGTGGAGAGTCCTGCAAAGATTGCGCACCGCTGGATCAATGAGAGCGATGCGCCATTTCGGGTGCTGGTGGTCAAGACGCCAAGGCCCAAAGAGGCCACCAAGATGCTATGAGAGGTATTGCAGACGACTTCAGGCAAGGGCCGCCTCCGATTTTAGCTCTTCTTCTGTCAGGCGAAAAGTATCAACGCCATAGGCCGCCAGCCTGGTAAGAAAGAGCGTTCTCGGCATCCCTGCCAGCCTCGCTGCGGCTCCCGATGATAGTCTTCCCAGCTCAAAGAGCTTTATGGCCGCTGCCAGTCTCAGCTCATTTCCCAGTTCATCCGGGGACATCTTCAGGGCAAGCAAGGCATCATCTGGAACCTGCAGGACTATCTCACTCATGTGCTTTAATGTTGTATTGATAATTATGTATATCTTTGCATTCACACGCCCACCTAATTGCGATTGATCGCAACTGGGGGAGTTCTCATCGAACCGGCGGCTTCTCCCCCAGCTCCTCATAAATCGCCTTGAACTCCTGCAGCGCGCTCTCCAGGCTCTCCACGATCTCCGCCGCCAGGACCTCCGGCGGGGGCAGGTTCTCCGAATCCTCCAGGCTCTCGTCTTTCAGCCAGAAGATGTCCAAGCTGGCCTTGTCTCTCTTGACCAGCTCGTCATAGCTGAAGGCGTGGAAGCGCTCGGTCTCCGTCCGCTCGCGCCGGTTCTCCGGATTGTAGCACCTGACAAAATCCTCCAGGTCGGCGTCCTTAAGGGGATTGGTCTTGAGGGTGAAGTGCTTGTTTGTCCGCAGGTCATAGATCCAAAGCTTCTCCGTCCAGGGGATCTCCCCGGCGGGCCTGCGGTCGAAGAAGAGCACATTGGCTTTCACCCCCTGGGCATAGAAGACGCCTGTTGGCAATCGCAGCAGTGTGTGCACGTCGCAGCTCTGAAGGAGGTTACGCCGCACCGTCTCCCCCGCCCCGCCCTTTCATCTGCTCAAGTAGACCTGTGACTTCGCATACCTCATGAAGATCAGGCACTCCAAAGGACTTGATGTCTGTCCTAATGGAGCAAACGCGGTTCTATGGCAATATAATGGTGATATGTACGGATGTCCGAGTGTATAAATGTCCGAATTAGCGATAAATATATATACTACGGGATCTTTCAAGGGCATTGGATAATTGGAGGATTGAAATGGAAAATATGACTGAAATGAGAATACTGGACAAGACTGAACAATTCTCTCATATGGTCTGACGCTATAGGAGGGGACTGGCCAGTAGGATAGGAAGCATGACGAACAACAGATGTATGGATATAATCTACCGGAACTGGCCAGAAGATCTTGAGATATGGATAAGAGTTGAGAAGAAGCTGAATGCGAGCAAAACTGTGGGACTAACAGGTCCAGCAGAAAACGTATCAGCTTTAGAATTCGACCCTGAAGAGATGGAGCTGATCAAGAAGCTCTTGCAGTATCTAGTTAGCGAGTATGAAAAGAGACATGGACCGTTTGCCTATCTGGCGGATAAGTTTGGTCCATCGGTGTTGATGTTAGCAATTAAGGAGCTTGTCGAGAAATTAACTTGACAGGGAATGTTAAAGCGTTTCAATGGGGTCGGTCCCCATATTAGAAAATAAAGAAATCGGGGGTGATTGAGGACATGAGCGAAGAGGCATATAATGGCAAGGTAAAGGGGACCGTAACATGTGATATATGGGAAGCATTACGCAAGTTCGCAAATGCAAATATCATGCAGATTACAAAGACATTGTACTCAGAAGGACCGCTAACTCTCGGCGATCTTAGAGAACGGACTGGAATCTCAACGAATATCTTGAACCACAACCTTATCGAAATGAGGCGCGTTGATCTGGCTACAAAGGTTGGGTCCAAGTACTACTTGACGAAGTACGGAGCAGTACTTTTCGAGGGCCTGGGCGAGGTATTGAATAAGGTGCATCCAATATCTTCAGAAGCTTTACTTGAGCCGCAAGAAGAGAAAGCTATGGTCTGAGGTAAGAGATAGCCGAGCAGTAAACAAGCTGCTCGGCGATAAACTGGTTTTTTTGGTGGTAAAGTAGCCGTGGTTTTGGTCGATTACAGTGACATTAAAATTCTATGATATTTAGGTTGCACACAGCGAACGCTGCGCGCAAAAAAATACACTCACCAAATTTTCGCAAGTAGGGGGTGCATGAGAGCTGATGCCGAAACGAGCCTTCTCCTCCGGGGTCATGGTGATAGACTGTCCTCCATTCATCTATTAAAAATGCCTGATCCCCTTGGGCCGGATGCTGCAAGAGATGGGGGAAGCGTTCAATACCGGAGAAATGAATCCCACCTCATGACCCAAGACGCCCTACGCCTCCTCGAAGACAAAATCTCCTCCTGCCGCCTCTGCCCTCTCGGCCAGGGCCGGACTAACGCAGTCCCAGGCAGCGGCCCAGCTCCCGCCGTGGCAATGCTCGTCGGCGAGGCCCCGGGCCGGGAGGAGGACCTCTCAGGAAAGCCGTTTGTTGGCCGGGGGGGCAGGCTCCTGGACCAGGCTCTGCAGCAGGCCGGCCTGGACCGCTCGGAGATCTTCATCACCAGCGTCATCAAATGCCGCCCGCCCAATAACAGAAAGCCCATGAAAAAGGAGATGTCCGCCTGCCTGCCCTTTCTCCTGGCCCAGATGGAGATCGTAAAGCCAAAGGTGGTCTGCCTGATGGGAAACACAGCCGCTGCTGCCATCCTGGGCCGGCAGGGCATAAAATCCCTCCGGGGCCGGCTCTGGCAGGAGCGTTTTCTGGTCACCTACCATCCCGCCGCAGTCCTGAGAAACAGAAATCTCATGGGCGAGTTTGTCTCAGATCTCGAAAGATTGAATATCATGCAGGATAAGTAATCCTCTACTGGAGCTGCCAAAGATATTTCGAGGGGCAGCATCTACAGGAGCTTATCGCTTGTTTAATCTGACCTATGATCTCTGGCGAGAGATAGTCGAGGATATCGTCATCTCTCACCAGCCGCTTTTCGAAGCCATGTACCAGGCGGCAGATGATCTCGACCTCACAGCCGCCCTGATAGAGGAGCTGAAGAACAAAGAGGAGCTGAACCTCCCCGGCGACTCCTGGGATTTCAAGCTGCTAATCGACTTTATCCAGGACGAGATTGAGGGCTTCATCATCTNATCTTTCTGGCCGCAGAGGAGCCGCAGGAGCTTTTTGAGCAGGCAAAATCTGCTGGCGCAGAGGAGCGCGGCTTCTCCCTGGAGGAGATTGTGGCCTTTGAGATGGAACACGGCCTGAACATGCAGGAAGAGATATTGGTAGCCATGGAGGAGACCTATGGCGTCCAGGCCGAGTTTGGGGATGACCGGCTGACCTACTACCTTGTCATATTCGACAGCCAGGACATAGACGACAGCCTGACGAGCGAACTGGTCTGGCAGGAAGATGTGTTGAACTGATATCTTATTTTTGAGAAAGGCCGGACCCTACAGCCCGAGCCTTGCGAACTCCTTGGCCCAGTAGGTTATGATCAGGTCCGCCCCAGCTCTCTTGATGCAGGTGAGCGACTCCAAAAAGGCCGCCCTCTCATCCAGCCAGCCGTTCTTTGCCGCGGCGGCGATCATGGCATACTCACCCGAGACCTGATAGGCGGCGGTGGGCATGCCGAACATATCCTTGACAGCCCTAAGGACATCCAAGTACGGCATCGCCGGCTTGACCATCACCATATCGGCCCCCTCTTCTATGTCGAGCTGAACCTCCCAGAGAGCCTCGGCGAAGTTGGCCGGGTTCATCTGGTAGCCCTTGCGGTCGCCCCAGGCATATCCGGACTCAGCAGCCTCCCTGAATGGGCCGTAGAAGGTGGAGGCATACTTGGCGGCGTAAGAGAGTATGGGCGTATCGGTGTAGCCATCCAAATCAAGAGCTGCCCGTATGGCCCGGACCATGTGATCCATCATTCCGCTGGGAGCCACAATATCAGCTCCCGCAGCGGCCTGGGCAACCGCCGTCTCACCCAGGATGGGAAGCGTCTCATCATTTAGGACCTTCTCTCCCCTCACCAGGCCGCAGTGGCCGTGGCTGGTGTACTCGCACAGGCACAGATCGGTTATCACCACCAGTCCGGTGGTCTCCTTGATTGCCGCCACTGCTTTCTGGATTATGCCCTGCGGGTCGTAGGCTCCCGAGCCGGTCTCATCCTTTTGGGCCGGCAGCCCGAATAAGAGCACAGCAGGAACTCCCAGATCCTCCAGCGCCCCAGCCTCGAGGGCGACGCTCTCCAGGCTCTGGCGGAACTGGCCGGGCATGGAATCAATAGCTTTGGGCTTGGATATTCTCTCATCCACAAATATGGGCTGCACCATGGTGCGGCAGGAGAGACTGTTTTCCGCAACCATATCCCTGATCTTTGGCGCTCTAAGCCGCCTCATTCGCCTCATTTTTTATCCTCCAGCCGGAATAGATCGCTGACAGCTTTAAGTACCTCGGTGTCGCCCTCCTCCGCCGCCCTCTTGAGTGCCTTGGTGGGCTCTGAGAAGAGCTTGTTTACAATGGAGTGGCTCATATCCTGCAAGACCTTCTGCTCTATCTCCCCCAGGGTATGCCGGGCGGAGAGCTTGTTCATGGCCCGCCGCACTTCCAGGTCCTTGATCTCCTGGGCCTGGGAGTAGAGCTTTGCCAGCAGATCCTCAGCCTGCTTTCGCTTGTACTTGGCCAGTAGAAGCTGCATCTCCTCGGCGATGATGTTCTCAACCCGGTTGGCCTGCTCCATCCTCTGCATGATGTTCTCGTTGCTGATATTCTTCAGGCTGTCGATATTGTGCAGCTCCACCCCATGAACCTCGCCAGCCGCCTCGTCTACGTCCCTCGGATTGGCGATGTCGATGATCAGAAGCTTATTCTGCCGGCCATGCATGGCCTTCTCTATATCCTCTTTTAGCAGGATATAGTGTGGAGCCGATGTGGCGCTGATGACCACATCAGACATCCCAAGCCGCACCTTCATCTCCTCAAAGGGCACCGCCTCCGCACCCAGGCAGCCAGCCAGGCATTGTGCAGAGCTGAAGGTTCGATTGGTCACAGCCAGTGAGGACAGCCCCTTGGCCAGGAGAGCCCGGGAGATCAACTCACCCGTCTCGCCGGCTCCTATGACCAGCACCGACTTGTCCTTTAAATCGCCCAGGATCTCCTCTGCCAGATCCACAGCAGCCGATCCCACCGAGACCGAGCGCTCGTTGATGCTGGTCTCCTTCCGGACACGCTTGCCCACAGCTATGGCCTTCTTGAAGGCCGTATCCAGCATCCATCCAGTGGTCCCGGCCGTGCTCGCAATTTGCATCAGCTCCTTCATCTGGCCCAGGATCTGGTCCTCGCCTATGATCATGGACTCAAGGCCGGATGCCAGGCGCAGGAGGTGGAGCAGCGATTCGTTATGATCATGAAAATCGATGATGCGAGAGGAGACGCGGGCCTTCTTGGCCAGATCGAATAAAACCTTCTCCCCCCGCTGGCTTACAATATAGATCTCGACCCGATTGCAGGTCTTGAGCACGGCACACTCTTCCACCCGGTCCTGTGAGGCCACCCACTTTAAGAGAGTGGGCACATCTCCGTGCCAGGCCCGCTCGATCTCGTCAATGGAGGCCTTGCGGTGTGTCACCAGCATCGAGGCTATCTCGCTCATCAGGGCGGATATGTGACCGGGCTCTGATATAGGCCTTTTCATAGGAGAGATCTAAAAGCTTCCAGATCTCCCGGTCCTCCAGTATCCGCCAGATTATGCGGGCCCGATCCTTCTGTACTGGAATGGTCTCCTTGATCTCTTTTCTAATGGCATGGAGGAGGCGGGCCATTGCGGATATGTTCTCTTCGAGCAGCCCGTCGAGGCGCAGCCGCAGGTACTTGGTCAGCCCTGGGTTCTCTGTGGAGATCGCAATACAAACAGATCCCCGACGCAGAATCGAAGGAACGACAATGTCGCCTTTGCCCTCCACAGCGTTGACCAGAATTCCTTTCTTCTTTGCCGCTTTCTCGATCATCCGGTTCAGCTTCGAGTCGCTTGTGGCCGGGACTGCGATGAATGCTCCTGCCAGATGATCCAAAAATCCTCCTGACAGGTCAGATTGAACAGTAATAACCCGTACCCCCCTCCTCTCTGCCAGCTCCAGCAGCCCGTCTGAGAAGTCGCGAGATACGACTTTTACCTGGCAGTGGCGTGAGAATAGCTCGGCCTTTCGCTCACCTACTGCTCCGCCTCCGAAGATCACAACGAGCCTTGCCGAGAGGTCCAGAAAGAGCGGCAGAAGGGGCCCTTCGCCCCCGAGATCGCAGTCCTCGTAAGTCATCTCACCTCATATCCTGGCGGATGTCTTCTTGTACTCCCTCTCGCTGAAGAGCACCCTGTATTCGTCGATCCCCGAGATCCTTGAGAGGCGGCGGGCGACGCTCAGGCAGTCCTCCCTGCTCTTTGAATGGATCATGGTATAGAGATTATAGGGCCAATCTGCAGTCTTTGCCCTCTCGTAGCAGTGTGTGACCTCATCAACCGAGGCCAGGAGCCGGCCCGCCCTCTCGACATCATCCTCCGGGGCCTTCCAGGCGATCATGGCATTTGCCACAATACCCAGCGCCCTGTGGCCTATGGTCGCAGCAAAACGGCGGATTACCCCCTCATCCTGGAGGGATTGCAGCCTTTCGACAACCTCCTGCTCGCTCTGGCCTACCATCTCTCCCAGAAGCTGATAGGGCCGGCCTGTCAGAAGTATGCCCTCCTGAGCGGCCTTGAGAAGCTCGAGATCCTTCTCGTCCATTTCAGCGCCACCCCCAGGGCAATGCAAAAGGATAGCGATCCGTTCCGCCGCCAGCTATCTGACGAGGCACATTTGAGGGATTGCCATCGACCGAATGATCGCTCCAGTAGTTTCCTCCTTCTTCGGACCCGCCGTCCCAACTGTTCCGGCCGTTGTCGGCAGCATTCTGCATGCCGTTGTCTGCCAGGACATTGTGGTTAATCAGATTTCCAGAGCAGTCCACAAGGCTGATTCCTGAGATCTCATTGCCCGATATGCTGTTGTCTGTGATATGACAGTCGCGAGTGCTGCTCATTCGAATGCCAGATCTGCTGTTCTTGCTAAAGTCATTTCCTTGCATAGTCAAACGGCTTGAAGTCTGGATGAAGACCCCCTGGCCGTTATAAAGAGCCGAATTGTTCAGAAGGGAAGCAATGGCGAGCTGCTGAAGCGATATCCCGTCCATCTCATTCTGGCTCGCATTGTTGCCCGCAAGCAGCGCCGAGTCGCTTCCCACGAGGGATATGCCTCTCTCGCATGAGAATGCTCGA
>JBFYLF010000139.1:0-4119 GCA_041305505.1 Methanothrix sp.
AAGACTGCAATGAAGTTTGGGCTTGGTTTCACAGAATTGTCTGCCATCTGATCGTTATTCAATTTTTCGGCCACGAAGCCTAATGCTACTGAACAAAACCACTGAGACCAGAGGCACAGAGATGAGATTAACACCTGAAAGACAGAGTAACTTAATTTAAGCCATAGGAAATAGTGAAGAACCAAAAAAAATTTATTGAGGCAGCAGAACTGCTGCTGCCTGCATTGCCCAGTTGATGAATGCATCCGGGAAGACGCCGATCCAAAGCACTGCGAATAGCGTCAGGACGAGCGCTACCATATATCCCTTCTGCTCAGCGATCTTGGGGCCAGTCGGCTCCTTGAGATACATATAGCTGATGATCCTCAGGTAGTACACCAGCGACAGAGCGCTGTTGAGGATGGCAATTACTGCCAGCCAGACCAGACCGGAGTAAATGGCCGAGCTGAAGAGCACGAACTTGCCGATGTATCCTGCCGTTGGGGGAATGCCTGCCAGCGCAAACATGAAGATCAGCATGCAAAACGCTGTTATGGGCGCTCTCTTGGCAAGACCGGCATAGTTGGATATATCATCTGGGTCGGTTTCGCTTGCCTTGGACACCATGCTCGATACCTGAGCCGTGCCGATGAAGGCTCCAGTCTTCATTAGAGCATGTCCCAGGATGAGCAGCAGCGCACCGGCAATCCCCAGTTGATCGGCCGGCACCAGGCCAAGGCCCAGTGCATTAACCGGTGCAGCTCCGTAAGCCGCTCCTACCACAACAAAGGCGATGGCGATGTAGCCTGCCTGAGCAATGGAAGAGTATGCCAGTATGCGCCGCACATTGTTCTGCCAGCAGGCGGCGAGGTTGCCCAACGTCATGGTCACAGTGGCCAGGATGGCGAAGGCCATGTACCATTCCATTCGCAGAGCCACCAGGGCTATGATAATTACCCTGAAAGCGGCTACAAACCCCATCTTCTTGGAGCCTGCTGCGAGCAGAGCCGAGACCAGGGGCGGTGCGCCCTCGTAGGTATCGGGAGCCCACATATGGAAGGGAACCAATGCCATCTTGAAGCCAAATCCTACTATGACGAAGATCAGAGCAACCAATGTTGCCGGACCGAAGTTGGCAAGCGAGGCTGCAGCAATATCTGCCAGATGAGTGGATCCCACCATACCGTAGAGCAGAGAGAAGCCGAAGAGCATGAACGCAGAAGCGACTGAGCCGAAGATGAAGTACTTCATAGCCGCTTCAAGATTCTTCTTGCTTCTATCAAAGGCTGCCAGGGCATAGGTGGACAGGCTGGCAAGCTCGAAGCCCACGAACAGGGTGACGATGTCGATGGAGCTTGAGACTACCATCATGCCCACTGTGGCAAAGAGGAGCAGTGCGTAATACTCATCAGCGCCTTTTCCTGTGTACCTAGACAGTGAGGCTATCACTACCAGTAGCGATACTACCAGGAAGACAACCTTGAAGAACTGAGACAGGGCGTCTACCGATATGGTATCAAAGAAGAACAGTGTGGGTTTGATGGTCAAATTGGAGGCCACCAGCCCCAAGGCTGCTACCAGCCCTGCAGCGCTCAAATATCCCATGAGCTTTCCGCTGTTCTTCATCAGGGATCCCAGCAGCACAACAAGCACTGCCAGTATCGTGAGTAGCGCTTCTCCCCAGAGGGGTGCGTAGTGTGAAAACTCCACTTCAGATCACCCCCATCTGGGTCAGGGTAATTACAGGCTCCATGACCTGAGTTGCCGCTGTTCCCATTATGTCTGTGATCAGCCCGGGCTGAATGCCGAAGATCAAAGAGAGAACTATGATCATGGCCATGGAGAACAGCTCGTAGTTATGCGGATCATGTACGTTCATATACTTCTTCAATATCGGCCCGAACATGGCTTTTTGCATGGCCCAGAGGTGATAAGCGGCCGTGGTCACAATGCTCAGGAAGACTACGATCATGGTGTAGACTGGTAGCGTTGCAAACGACCCGGTCAGAACCATGAACTCGGCCACGAATCCACTCATGCCCGGCAGTCCCAGAGAGGCCATGAATCCAGCCATCATGATGACGGCGAACTTGGGCATGCGATCAGCCAGCCCACCGAGATCGGCAATGACCCTGGTCCCTACCACGTGCTGGATAGTACCAGCGGACATGAACAGGACGCAGGTGATAATGCCGTGTGAGAACTGCTGGAACATGGCTCCGGTAACCGACATCCAGGTAAAAGCCACAGCTCCAAGTGTTACAAAGCCCATGTGGCTGACGGATGAGTACGCTACCAGCTTCTTGATATCCTTCTGAGCCAGTGCCATGAAGGCTCCGTAGACTATCGATATCACCGCAATGATGGCGATGATGGTCACAAATGCCTTATCGACGCTGGGGAGCATGGGCATAATGACCCTGAATAGGCCGTATCCGCCCATTTTAAGCAGCAGAGCTGCCAGCACAACCGAACCGGCTGTAGGTGCCTCAACGTGGGCATCAGGCAGCCAGGTATGGAAGGGGAAGGCAGGCATCTTAACCAGGAATCCCAGGAGAAGGCCGGCGAAGATGATATTGAGCAGGCCGGTTGGGAATATGGTCTTGTCTGCTGTCGCTGCTAACAAGGTCAGCATATCGAAGGTTCTGGTACCCTCGGGCGTCTGGTAGGTGAAATACAGGGCAAAGATAGCCAGCAGCATCACCAGGCTTGCCACGTGAGTGTAGATGAAGAACTTGATGGCAGCGTAATCCTTTCTCGGTCCGCCCCATGATCCTATGAGGAAGAACATGGGGATGAGTACTATCTCCCAGAAGATATAGAACAGGAAGAAGTCCAGAGATGTAAAGACTCCCAGCACTCCCACCTCATTGAGCAGAAGCAGGGCAAAGTACTGATTGGGCTTATTTGTCTCTCCCCAGGAGTATATTATTACCAGTACCGATACTATCGTAGAAAGCAATACTAATGGAAAACCTATGCCGTCAACGCCTACGGTGTATTTGACGCCAAGGGAAGGAACCCAGTTGTAGCTCTCTACAAACTGCATTATCTTGGAAGTTTTGTCAAACTCCATGTACATTTGCAGAGATAGGGCTAAAGGTATAAGCGAGGCTATTAGGGCCACCAATTTGGCCTTGGTTCCCGCGAAGAAGGATACCACTGCCCCAAGAAGGGGAATGGCAATCAATAGCGAGATCACATTTGAGATCATACCAGGCCCACCTCCCTAGCCAGAGTAATTACAACCACCAGCACCACAACTCCCAGCACCAGCGCCGTGACATAGTTTTGAATTATGCCGGTCTGAACCTTTCTTACATGCTGTGCGAAGCCCATAACCCAGGCACTCAGCCAGTTGAGCCATCCGTCTACGAGCTTTATGTCGATCATATTACAGATCAAAGCCGTGCCGTAGACTACAGTTTCTGCAAACCAGCCGGTCATGATTTCATGCTGGTAGTATCCCTTGAGCAGCAATTTCCGAATGGGATCCTTGTCGCCCGTAACCTGGCTTGGATCAAACTTCTTGATTTTGTCCCAGTAGAAGAGGCCAGCCAGAAGGATGCCGCCAATAGCTACGATGATTGGCAGTATCTGTATGTACCACGGTTCCGCATGCGCTTCTTCTCCGCCGGCTTCACTTTCTGCTGATGCGGCATGTTCACCTTCTTCAGATGTGGCACTATGTTCGCCTTCCACTGCAGGAGCAGCGTGCTCTTGCAGAACTTCGTGGCCGCCAATAGCGGCTAGATGAACGAAGTCAACATCGTAATGCTCGAAGTTTGAATCCAGGTAGTTGTAGAAGTCATCTTGAGCTGCAAACCCAAATCCAAAGGCAAATACTGCTAAGATCACCAGGGGTCCGATCATAACCATGGGCGACTCATGTTTGCCGTAATTGGATCTCTCTTTGCCGGTGAAGACCGCGAACCACATTCTGAAGGTGTAAATAGCTGTCAGAATGGCAGCTAAGACCAGGAATATGTAGGGCAGGAAATTGATCATGGTGCCGTACTCATAGGCGATTACTATGATCTCGTCCTTGGAGAAGAATCCCGTGAATAATGGGAATCCTGCCAGGGACAGTGAGCCTATGAGCATGGTGTACATGGTCCATTTCATGTACTTTCCTACGCC
>JBFYLF010000140.1:0-4092 GCA_041305505.1 Methanothrix sp.
CCTACCTCAGTGTCCCTCTCCATTGAGGCTGTGCACGGGTATGCATGATGCGCCTCGGAGATCCTCTCCCTGATGTCCGGCTGGTCAGGCTCGAGCCCCAGCAGCCTCTTGGCCACAAACCAGGTTGAGCCGCAGGGGGCCGATCTGACGACATTGGCAGCAAGGATGTAGTCCTTTCCCTCCCGGCTCTTCTGAACGGTCACATCGATCAGGGGGTCGCCGATGCCTGCTTCGGTCAAAAATTTATAGATGCTCGGCTTGGCCGGATCAGGCCGAAGGGCGCAGAATGGCTTGGCGAAGGCAGCCTCCATTCCAAGCTCCGCCGCCTTCTCCTCGATCTGCTTTCTCTGACCCATTGGAAGCTCGCGAGGAGACTCGGACCCGCCCACAATTCCTTTCACCCCAGCCTCCTTGAGCTTTGGCAGCAGGCCGTAGAGGATATCGGGATGGACGTTGATGACGAGGGCAATGTCCGCGGCTGGAATGCTCTGGGGCAGCAGCGGCTCGACATCTTCAATGAAATCCCCTAGAGATGCCGGATCAGGCATCTCCACCAGGGAGACTATGTTCTCTGCGTAGCCCGGACGAACGTTCCTGCATTGGGAGCAGCCCTCCCCGCAGGATATGCAAAATCCTGAGTAGTTGACGAGGTTGCCGACAACTCTCGCCCCGAATTCTCCATTGTAGAATACAATCAGCTTCAAGCGGTCACCACACTGGACCCGTCCACTTCGGCGGTGATCTGAACAATTAGACGCCCTGGCAAATAATATTTTCCCCCCATCCATTCGCCGCTCTTCTGGATGCTGGATGGACGGCTGGATGCTGGAAATGGCCGAAGAGAAAAATTAAAAGGGCCCAGAATGGCCCCCCTTCTCTTCTTTTTTAGCGGCAGACTGCTGCCAGGCGGCGCGAGGCATAGAGGATTGAAGATATGCCGAGGCTTATTGAGATCAGTGATATCAGTGGGCCTATCAAGGGCATATAAAACAGCAGATTCAGGACGACGAAGCCCAGGATGAAGCAGACCAGATCTCCCTTCTTCATCTTGGCTCTCTCGCAAATCCATCTGCCCAGGCTGAAGGAGACGAATAAGCTGCTCAGCATTAGCGCAGATAGGAAGAGCATAGCCGATATCAAAGCGATGGGAAGGCCCACGATGCTCACCATCAAGATCAAGATGCCTACGAACGCAGCTATGATCATGACGAATCCGAGGAGAATCTTGAAGAGCGTTGATACTCTCACCTCGGCGTCGACCTCCTGGAAGACGCCTGGCAGGTACCTGACAAGTATCAACCCCAAGACGAAGTAGCCCAATAGATAAAGAATGCTGAAGATGCCAAAGCCAGCCTTGAGGTCATCATCTCTCCTGCCCTGGTCCTCGACCTTGTGATATCTAACAGCAAGGGCCGTCCCGCTGTTATTGAATTGATTTGCGCTGACCGATAATGTGCCGTTGACCTTGCCGGCGCTATAGACCTGGCCGCCCATCAATAGAGCATCTCTGTTCACCGATTTGCCCGCTGCAAGGTTGATCTGCTCGCCGGCTGCCACCAGGTTTGTGCCTATGTCTCCGCTCAGGTGTACGCTACCCCCGGCTGTGACCACCTTTCCACCAACATCTGAGTTTATGTAAACCTGGCCTCCAAGGGCTATTACATCTCCCTTCACAGGCGCATTGATGCTCACAGTTCCGCCTGCTGCTATGACAGAGTCAACCGGGGCATTGATGGTAACCATGTTCCCAGCGGCGATTATGTCGTCAGCAACAGGAGTATCAACGGAGATCCTCTCTCCGGAAAAAGTCTGCAACGCCTGACCGGTCTGGCAGATCAGGGCAGCAATCATCAAAACCAGAATCGATTTAATTAGCCACATCCCATTCACCGCCTTTACTTTAGCTCTTCAACAATAAATAATCGATGAGGCCAGGATCACATTTATATTTGCATCCGGCATACCAAACAGCTCAAGTGGGTGAGTCAAAGGGATGAGAGGAATGTTCAAATGGATTCTGCCGACGGCTGTCTGCATGGCAGCTATAGTGGCGCTCATGGCCATCATCGGCTCAGGCTACGATCCGTCTGAAAATGATCGATTGGCTCAGAACTATACCGAGCATTCCTGGATATTTGTCAATGGCTACCTGGAAGAGTCAAGAATGCTGCAGACTCATGCAGGGTTTGCGGGCCAGAAGATAGTTCTTGGAACCAGCGGCTCTGGAATCGCCACCCGAACCATAGACTCAGAGGTATACAGTGACTCATGCATGGAGGAGGCCTCTCTCACGATCTCAGCAAATTATGATTACAGGCCCTATATTCCTCCACTCACGCAGTCAGACCTCCGAAATGCTCTCTGCGCCAAGAACTACGAGGTAGGGTCTGTATTCTCCGAGACCTACAATATCGACAAAGATCTGATCAAGGACACCAAGGTCTACCAGAACGACAGCTTCTCAGTTTATGAGATCAGCTCGGAGATACAGGGCACAGCCAGGATAGGCCAGCGCGTCCAGAAGAATGCCAAGAGCGTGCCGTCCTTCATAATGGGTGGGATGTACATGGGCTATGCCCAGATAAGATCCGAGCTGGTCGCAGGAAATACATCGGTCTTGACATTGCCATGCCCCTGATCCGACAGCCTGGCCGGGACTTGCCGATTGATCGATGAAATCAAGCCAATGCCGCGGCGTGCGCCAGGGCCACGATCCTCCGGATCTCTTCTGCGTCTATAGAATAATGGAGGTGGCTGGTGCAGCGGCAGTCGCTGCAGCCAAAGCCTGGCACGGCTGTGAGCTGCTCTCCAATTGCCCCGGCAATTCTGCACTCCAAATCCAGCACGGTTCTGGTGATGATTGCATCTTGAAATATGCAATGGGGCAAGAGATAATCGATGTGCCATCTTCTGGTCTTCTTTGAGCCCTCAATTATCCGGATATGCCGCTCAACCCGACGTAAGCCCCCCGGCCCCCGAGCAGAGCCTGTGTATGAATAGTATCCTTTGGGAAAATCGATAGGTCCCAGCGAGCCGACGCTGATCTGCTCTGCTTTTGGCAGGCGTATTATGAGAGTATAAATCCCTGGCCCATTTCCCAGCGGCTGCATGAGCGCCAGTAAGGACTGCTCGATATTTGAGCTTGATGACCTTTAGAGGGATCATGGAGGTGACACCTGAGATGCATATTAAAGCAAGACTTTTCTATGATAAGGGTGCTAGGTGAATTGGGGTGAAAAGTAAGTGAAGTTATTAATTGCAGCAGCTTTAGTGCTGATGCTATCTACCGCTGCCCTGGCAGCGCCTGACAGCCAGCAGGTTGGACCTTATACTGTATCGTTTGATATGAATGCCCAGTACCAGCCTCAAATCGCCGAGCCAATGGAGACAGAGGCAGCGAATGTCTATAGTATGAC
The DNA here is from genome assembly GCA_041305505.1 of Methanothrix sp. Lineage (GTDB taxonomy): Archaea > Halobacteriota > Methanosarcinia > Methanotrichales > Methanotrichaceae > Methanothrix. The sequence goes on from JBFYLF010000140.1 coordinate 3,417, forward strand.
ATTATTCGTAGACAATTCTACCGGGGCTAGCATCGCCATTACTGAGTATGCACAGCCGACCGATTCAACTCTGCAGGTTCTCAAAAGCCTGAATGCAATGAACATGATGCTCATGGGTCTCAACACTACAAATGTGGCCGATATGGTGATAGATGGAAAGGAAGGATTCTTGCTTACGACTGAGCCCTTCGAGGACGTTCCCGATGCGCCAAGTACGGTCTTTAAAGCCGTGTACTGGCTGGACAGCCAGGATTGCGAATGCGGGCCTGTCTCTGTTGGCACCACCAGTGTAACGATCTCCTCGACATATCCTCTGGATGTGACAAATGGCTTGCTCTCCAGTCTGCATGTTGAGAAGGGAACGGCTGCTGCGGCCCAGCCCAAGGCCCAGCCTGAAACAGGCGGACAGATTCTGCCACCAGGATAGACGCTGATCCAAAAGCGGCCTAATGTGTCTGCTTGAAAGAAGAGGACTATAAAAGGCACCTCTTTCTCCATTTTTTTGTCTCATAGACTCCGAGAGTACGGCCATATCTTCGTATCCAGGCTGCCGATGCTCTCTTGCATCCTGCCCCATCAAAAGGAAAAAGGACGAAGATTTATCTCCTGAAAGGGCATCTTCTCTCGCATTAGAAGAATTGCCGGTGGATGATATGAAAAGAACGATGATATCTAT
>JBFYLF010000141.1:0-4394 GCA_041305505.1 Methanothrix sp.
GAACGGCTACCTTAGAGACTCTCTCGCACGCTTGCATGCCAGTGTCGCAATGCATTCATCCACGCCCAGCGGCTCGGCACAGATTACCTCCACCTCTCTGCCCCCTATCTTGAGCAAACCCCTGCGCTTTTGAGGATCGATGCCCATCTCTTTCGGAATATCCTCGCGTGTGTGTACGCCGTGGGCCAGGAAGAGAGGCAGAGCCACAATCTTCAAGACGCCTGTCTTGGCAAAGCCATTGAGCCCCTCCGGAATGGTGGGGTTATTCATATTAAGGTAAGCTGTTCTAACAGGTCCGGAGTGGTTTTTTCCGATCATCTGTGCCAGCGATTCTACCAGCTCTTTGTTGTAAGGCAGGCTGGAACCATGCCCGAGTACGAGTATGCCTACGTTATTCTCCGCATCAATCATGAAAACACCAGTATTACATTTCCTTATTGCCGTATTAAGGGTCGATAGATTCATAAGTACTAAATCCTTTCGAAGGCCCTGTGGAGATAGGCATTCGAATGGCAAAACTGCTTTTCATATTCTCGGCAGTATTCCTATCCCTGCTCTCGTCCCATTCACAATCAACTTGCCAGGAGATGATCCTCTCGGCCCATGAGAACTGCAGCCTCGGAGACTTCACTCTTCAGGTAGAGGACGTAGACAGCCAGGCTGCAAAGGTCTGGCTCATGATATCCGACCTAAATGGGCCCTTGCAGACCGAGGTTCTGGGCATAAATGATACTCTGGACTGGGACAACCAGACTCTGACTGTGACCAGGATTTATGCGGGAGAGGTCTCCGACCTGGTCTTCCTGAAAATCAACTGTTCAAGTTAGCCTGGGCTCTTAAAGTGCTTCTCGAATACCCCTGCGATCTCAGAAGGGGTCTCTATTACGAAGACGTCCTCCATCCGGCGCAGCCTCTCGACATGCTCTGCATCCTCCCGTCGGATGCGAAGCCGCATCTCGCTGCCGTCAGGGAGGATCGTGCTTATTATCCCCGGCTTGTAGTCGCAGGGCATGATGTATGTTGGGACGAACGCCTTCTGTGACATTATAGCAGCGTTCGAGAGCAAAGAGTCCGCCAATCCCAAAGAGATCTTGGCCACTGTATTTGATGTTGCGGGGGCCAGCAGCAGCAGCTCGTAGCGCTTGACCTGGAGCTGGCCGGCCAGGAATGGCGAATTGGCGTTGATCTCCACCCAGACCTTGTCGAAGTTCTTCTCCAGGGAATTGAAGAGCTTATAATACTTGATGACCTGCTCGCCTGCCTTTGAGACGAAGACCCGGACGTCAACGACATCGTCGTACTGCTTTTGAAGCTCAATCATCGTCTCGACGGTCTCCTGGATGCGGTCTCCGCTTCCTGTGATTCCCCAGGCAATCTTCCTCCTCGTTCCCTCTTTAGACATGAATCCCTTCACCTCTTCAAATCAGAATCATCTATTTTCAGATCTTTAAGCTTTTCAAGGCGTACTGCCATCTCAGAAAACCTCTTGACGCTCTTTCTGAGCGATCTGAACCCTTCCTCATCGCTGATCGCCCCTTCGAGCGTGTCGCGAGACCAGAAGGTCGCCCCGAGGTTTGCCCCGAAGAAGCCGCCGCTCACAGGGATCATGCCGTTGAGGATGAAAAAGGCGTGGATCTGCTGGACTGCCAGCTCCTGGCCACCCATGCGGTCGCCCCCAACTGCAATGGCCATTCCAGGCATTAGTCGCAGGGCCTGAGGGTTTGCAGCCAGGGCAGCGCGCGTCCTGTCTATTACTATCTTCGTCTGGGCGCTCAGGCCCCCATTGTAGACCGGCGTCGCTATGACAAGCCCGTTCGCCTCGCGAAGGAGTGAATAGAGCTGGTACATGTCGTCCTTGATCATGCACTCTTTGTTCTTCAGGCAGTAGTCGCAATGCCTGCATGGGCTGATCTGCTTGCCCCGAACGGTGAACTGCGCCGTCTCAAGGCCCCTCTCCTTCAGCATCTTGAGGGCCTCATCCAGAATATGCTCAGTTGCCATCCTCCTGGGACTGCCGGATATTCCGAGAATCATGATAATTAATAGGGGCTGAAGATATTAGAGATTTGCCGGACGATACCCTTGAAGCAAGAGCCGCTGCGCGTGGAGGCCATCAATAGAGCATGCTAGGGGGGGCAGCATCGAAATTAGGAATGCCGGCTGCAAAAGGGTATTATGCTGGAAGGCCCAGGATATCATGAGGGCAAAGGAGACAGGGGGATTTAGGCATGATCAAGGGCAGGGCTTGGGTCTTTGGAGATGATATCGACACAGATGTGATCATCCCGGGAAAGTATCTGCGAACAAAGGATGCCAGGCTGTGGGCCGAGCATGCTATGGAGGGCTGCGATCCGGATTTTGCCGCGAAGGTGAAAGAAGGGGATGTGATCGTGGCAGGCAGAAACTTCGGCTGCGGCTCATCGAGGGAGCAGGCCCCAAGGGCTCTGTTGGGTGCAGGCGTGGCGGTCGTGGTAGCAAGATCATTTGCCAGGATATTTTATAGAAATGCCATTAATGTCGGGCTGCCTCTGATAGAGGCGGATGTCCTCTGCCGGCAGGGCGAGATTGTGGAGGTCGACCTGGCGAAGGGAGTTGTCATGGTGGGGGACCGCGTCTACCAGGGCACAAAGCTCCCGGCATTCCTGATGGAGATTCTGGACGATGGAGGCCTGGTCTCCCACAGGAGAAAGCAGAAAGGATTGGCATGATCTTTCCTCTGGAGTACAAGTTCGTCGGCATCAAGGATCATGAGCACCGCGGAGAGCCAGTCTACTTCGCAACGGAGTACCTGATCAGCAGGGATGGTCCCATCCTTTACAGGGTCGAAAGCCGGGGCAGTGGGTTCATGAGAGAGGTGACGTCTCTTGTTCCCCTGGCCTGCGGCTCTGAGATAGTCTTCTATCCGGATGCCGTTGACACCAGAAATCGCGCTCTTTTAATTGAGCTGGCAAAAGGCATCTGTCGGGGCGGCAAAGCCAGTACGGTCGTCTTCAAGGGCCCGGATGAGCACATAACTTTCGTCAAAGACCCCGACCCTGCTGCGATCTTGAGGATAGATGTCCTGGATGTCTCGCCGCCGGACCCGCCCTGGCTGATTCATGTCCTCGGAAGGCTGGAGGCCTGCGGAATGCTCGGGGACCTCACCATTCGTCTCGTCCCCAAAATCCTGGACCTTCGGAGCGTCTCAGGAGAGGGCGCCTATTATCCATGCAGAGCCTCGGGGCTCGAACCATCCCTTGATGCGGACCCTGTTACAGACAGCCATCCTAGAATCGTCGGCTGCGAGGTCTCGCGAGAGATCTTTCTCTGCACGAATCCCGGCAAGGAGTATGATTTCGTGAATATCTGCCCGCTCTACTGCAAAGAGGAGATCATGATGCCCACAAGGCCCTTTATCACCCGATGCTGCCGCTCCGAGCGAAGAGGTCTGACGGAAAAATGCGGCCAGCAGGGAGTTGTGGTTCACTGGGGAGACGGGCCTGAAAAGATTGCGGAGGCGATTAGATGTCTGGTGGAGCATCTGCGAGGGCTGCAATAATCCCGGGCGACGGCATAGGCCCGGAGGTGATCGGGAGCGCTCTCGATGTGCTGGAAGCAGCAGGAGCCAGCTTTGAAAGGGTCCCTCTTGAGATAGGCCTCTCCCACTGGAAGAAAACCGGCTCGGCTATCTCCGATGAGGATATGGAGACGATTCGTGGCTGCGACTGCATCCTCCTCGGAGCCATAAGCACTCCACCGGACCCTAATTACAGGAGCGTCCTTCTGCGAATCAGAAAGGAGCTTGACCTTTATGCCAATATCAGGCCCTTTCAGTCGAAAGATCTCGATTTCATAATAGTTCGCGAGAACACCGAGGGGCTGTACTCAGGCATCGAGCAAATCGGTCCCGACGAATCGCGCACGGTTCGCGTCATCACGAGACGCGGCTGTGAGAGGATCGCTGAGAAGGCCTGCGACCTGGCAGCTGCCCGAGGAAAGCTGACAATTGTTCATAAGTCCAATGTCCTCCGCTCAGACAGGCTCTTTCTTGAGAGCTGCCGTGCAGTTGCAGGGCGGCGCGGCGTAGCATTCGACGATATGCTTGTGGACGCTGCCGCATACAGCCTCGTTGTAAACCCAAAGAGGTTCGATGTTCTCGTCACAACCAACCTCTTCGGCGACATTTTGAGCGACCTGGCGGCTGGAGTGATTGGAAGCCTCGGACTATGCGCCAGCGCCAACCTGGGAGCCGGGCACGCTCTATTCGAGCCTATCCACGGCAGCGCTCCCGACATTGCCGGCAAGGGAATTGCCAATCCAGTGGGAGCTATTCGCAGCGCTGCAATGATGATGGAGTGGCTTGGCGATGCAGGGCTCGCAAGGCGAATCGAGGCCGCAGTCAACATGGCCCTGGC
>JBFYLF010000142.1:0-4648 GCA_041305505.1 Methanothrix sp.
TTACTTGACCTCGATCTCCACAACGACGTCGTTGTAGTCCCTGTCTCCGAGACCGTAGAGGTCCTCCCACCTCAACTCCCACTTGTTGACTCCCGTCTGCACCTTGATCACATGGTCGCATGCGTCTTTATTCCAGGCATGGAGCGTGTAGTAGATGTTCCCATCGGGTGTCTTCAGGGCAAAGATCAACCTCTGCCCCGCACTGAAGGCGCCCGCATCAAAGGTCTTGCCCACATTGGAATCGATGGCTTTGAATATCAGCTTGTTTGCCGGATATTGCAGCCTGAACTCGTTTTCATATCCTGCATTCTTGCTCTTGAATTTGGCATACACCTTTCCAGTCTTCGGCATTATGATGTCGTCGTTGACAGTTGGGAACTCCGCCGTGTAGAATGGGAAAGTGGTGCCAATTCCACAATCACCGTACCTTATCCTGAACCATCCACCCTCACCCCAGCCGGTTCCCCAGCTATTCTTGCATATCCAGCACTGCTCGACCTCATTGTAACCGACGACGGCTATAGCATGATATCCAGCAAGGCCTCCGCTGGGCCTCCGCTGGTATGCCTGTAAACGCCTCCTCTATAGCTGAAGAAGTCGTTGTAGACCGCCATTCCGGTGATCACCGGGCCGTGTCTGTACAGCCACTCTTTGGCCTGGGCCGCGGTCGTCAATGCTCTCCAGCCCTGGATCTTTATCACCCGGTTGTTTCTGTCAGGGCAAGGCTTGCAGTCCTGGTCTTTGTCCAGGTAGGGATAACAGGCATCGTCGGGTATTCCGTTATTCCTGGCGTAATCCAGGGCGGGAGGGAAGTTCCATCCTTTGGCGCAGCATTTGCCGCAGCCGCAGAAGAAGATGTCCCCCTCTGACAGGTTCGGGTTCAAGTAGGGATTTCGCCTGAATATCTCCAGGTTCGACTCTACGACGGCGACGGTGGCGAAAGCAGCGCATGAACCGCATCCCTTCTGATCTTTTATCGGAGTTGTCCAGTCGACTCCGCCGACGTTCCTCCAGTTGACGGTTGTGGGATAAGCAAAGCGGAGACCATCGCTCGCCATCATCGCGTCTTCCTCGACGAGGGCGGTCTTCATCATCTCCATAGCTTTCTCGTCAGTCGCGAGTCCAAGGTACCCCTTTCTCTTTGCGTCGGGAAGCTCACTGATGGCTGTTTTGCCTGCAGACCACTGATATCCGTTCTTGCTGATATCCCCTCTTATCGTCTTTATCTCTTCCATTGGCATTTTCCTCAGCTCCTTCTTTCGTTAAGCAGCAAGACCGAAATCATATTCAAGATGGAAATTGATCAGAACCGTTCTCCAACAAATCGTCGTTTTGCGACCTCGACCTGCCGCTGTTTACAATTGATAGATGGCCGAAGATCTCAGTCCTATCTCCAGATCTATCAATATTAATTGCGGATATGATGTTATTAAACCTTTCGGTTTTTTTGATAAGTTGTGGGGTCTTGAATGCTTTAAATTTGCATTATTTGATATTCTTTTTTTAAATATATATTATCAAATAAAACATCTCAGTATCCTAGAAAAGAAAAAGTTCGGATCGCAGCTATTCTCCAATAAGAACTCTTCAGTGCGTCTTCCGGCCTTCGAAGAGGGTACTTTAATCCTGGGTTCTCTGGGTGGCGCCATTTAAGCGAATGGATATACATTCCGAACATTCGGGTCAGTACAAGAAGCCCCTCAGAGGTTCTCTCAGCCAAGTTAATTACAGAATAATTTTACAGTCAATCGCTTTTTGTGTCTCTGTTATCTCGAAAAAAAGGGAACTGTGATCGAATCTCCCGGCTTCTTAGCACCGGCAGACCAAGCTCAGCCAAAATCCCTTCGAGTCTCTTCTTCTCCTGGGATCTAAAGGACTTTCTGTCGAGATATGCATAGGTGGCCTGTGACTTCAAGCACGCCTGCCTGATGGCCCCCAAATCCAGCTTCTCGGTCTGGTAACTGGAGAAGAGATGTCCAAAGGCCACAGACGTCTTTTGCATGAGATCCGTCTGCCTGGCAACATAGTGGCCTCCTCCAAAACCCAGGAACACAGGATTCTCCCCGTCCTCGATCGCCAGAATTGCCCTGGCCACAGCCATTCCGGCTCGCCGGTCTAGCCATTCTGCCTGTGTGCTGCCTATCTCAGCAAAAAAGCTTGGAGTTTTAACGTCCACTGGACCGTGATGGGTAGCCTCGGCCGATACTGCGAATCCGGGAAGATCGAGGTTCCTCAAAAAAGAGCGCAGAGCTGCTGGAGCTGCAGATGAGAGTTTTGCATGCCCTTCTCCAAGAATCCCGGTGAAGTGTCCTCCCAGCCATGGAATTGCCGATTTTGCCTCGTGCCTGCTGGCAAATACTATCAAATCAGGGTTCAATCCGAGTTTTTCCAGGGCGTCCTCAATCCCGGTCAGAGTGCTCTGCTGCATGTCATGGATGATGAGCCGCCAGCGGCCTGAAGATCTGTAGCCCTCGCATTCCGTCCAGTCTTTAATCTCAAGGAGGCGCTCAAATATATTGCGGCTTGCAGGGTCTGCTCGGGAGCAGACCACAGCGATCTCTCTCAATTTGATGCTCAGATCTCCTTTTCAATCTCCAGCATCTTGGCCACCATTGGAGCATAATCGATCTTGCTAGCCTTGATCTCAGCCAAAGGCATTATGACAAGCATTGGCCGCTCCTTGATCAGCCCTTCTTCTGAGAGAGAGCGCAGCTCCTTGTCCATCCGGCTCTTCAGCTCAGGATAGCCCGTCGACAGGAATGCTCCGAAGATCTCGCCAGGCTGCAGATAGCTGAATAAGGGCGCTCCTATTCTTCTAAAAGCCTGGTATACTCTGGAGAGATCCTCACGATCGTGGCCGTGCCTGATTCGCACATGATAAAAGGACATCAGCTCACAGCAGATCTTTTGCCAGTCCACACAAGCCTCGCGGGTGAGAAGGCCGCTTTGAAAGAACTTGGTCCTCTTTCCCGAAATTGTCGGCCTTGATATGCCCGTCCTTCTAGACAGCTCAAGATCCGAGAGCATAGGATACTTGACAAAGGCGTAGAGCGTGAGCTTATCCTTCTCAGTGAGTCGGCCTTCTTCGTTTAGTGGCTCTCTTGGCGGCATGACCTCCCCTGGGATATCGGATCTGTCGAGTTCAAAGAGGCCATTCACAGCCAAGGCAGCGTCAGCCGAGTAGCTGGAGACCTGGAAGGGATAATGGAAGTACTGAATATCCTCGACAAAGTCGTTTCGATAGTATTCATCGATGATAGCATCGAAGTTCAATCTGAAGTCGGTGAGACTGCGGGAATAGAAGGTGGATACGGAGTCTGTATCTGTGGCGATGTGTGAGACGCAGTTGGGATAACTCACCCATCTCTGATAGGAGGGAGACTTCAATCTCACCTCGAATGGTGCAGTCGGACTGTACTTAACGAAGACCGAGGTCAGGATTTCGGCACCGACAGACTCTCCAGAGGGCACATTTAAAAGTTTTATGAGCTTCCAATCTCTAAACTTTCTTTTGCTCTTGAAGATGGTTGAGCGATCAACGCCAATGTTTGAAGCAAGATCTATGTCGCTGAGCCCCGGATATCTGGCAAGACCGTAAAGAACTAACCTCTCCTTTGATGTCAATTTTAGTTGCATTCGCATATCTTATACATTTTATAAGTATTTATAGGTTGCCTAATCTTATATTCCCAGATCCATCCTTCCTTCATATGCAGAGCATCAAGCTACTATTTTTGCCAGAAAATAACAGGCAAACGGGCAGATTGCATCAGTCATTCTGCAAGCATCCCTGGAGCGGATGAGGAAGATAAGCTTCTTTTTGCAGAGAGAATGGAAGGTCGTGACCCGGAACCACAATATCGGCAATTTCGATGATCCTGGACATGCTGGCTTTAGCCAGGGCAAGATCGGTATGAAGGGCCGGTGGAACCATCTTTTGGAAATTCCCGAAAGTTGGAAGGGCATCGCCGGCTATTACAATTGTAAATTCGTTCTTAATTACAATGCTGATGCTGTCCGGGCTATGACCGGGAGATGCCATGACCAGGACATCAGGTGCTATGAGATCTCCGTTCCAGACAACCGGTGTCCTGGCCCCTGAAAAAAGGTGGTTGTTGCCGCAGTGATCCAAATGGGAGTGTGTGTTGAGGATGATGTCCACATCCTGCGGCTTGATCTTGAGCTTTTCCAGAGATTTCAGGATTGCACCCTCATCGCCCGGCTGGCCGCTGTCGACAACTATCCTCTGGCCGGCGCTGACTATCAGGGCCACAGAAGAGCTGGCATCAAGGATTGCCCCATGCTCATCTCTCTTTATCGATCCCGGCTTGAGGAGATAGACAGAGGGCGTTCTACTGCAAATAGAGTCGCTGCAGCTTCTCATTTAGCCTCTCGACCTGGGAGACGGCAGTGCCTATGTACTGATGGGGATCGAGCAGAGATGACCTGGGAGACGGCAGTGCCTATGTACTGATGGGGATCGAGCAGAGATGAAATTTGCTGAGCAGTCAAGTGCTTCATCACAGTCTCATTCTCCATAAGCACATCCGCCAGCTCCCTCTTCTGCTCGAAGGCGGTCATGGAGCACTGCCGCATGATCTCATGAGCCTGCTGGCGGCCAACTCCCTTCTTTGCCAGCTCGACCATC
>JBFYLF010000143.1:0-3981 GCA_041305505.1 Methanothrix sp.
TTTCAAGATAGTCCAGAGCCTCTTTGAGATTGGAAGGCAGGGTCTTGATACCCAATGATTTGCGCTCGGCTGGGCTGAGATGATAAACATTCAGATCAACCGGCTCACCCGGATCGATGCCCCTCTTGATTCCGTCCATACCTGCTGCCAGGATTACGGCAAAGGTCAGATAAGGATTGCAGGTAGGATCTGGCGAGCGGAACTCCAAGCGCGTGGATAGACCCCGACCGGCAGGAATGCGAATCAGGGAAGAACGGTTCGGCCCAGACCAGGTGATATAGACGGGCGCTTCAAAACCCGAGACCAATCGCTTATACGAGTTAATAAGGGGATTCGCAATAGCGGTTATAGCACAGGCGTGCTCAATCAAGCCACCTACGAAGAACCGGGCCAGATCACTTATGCCATTTTTGGTCTCAGGATCAAAGAACGCATTCTCTCCGCCCCGAAATAGCGAGATATTAGCATGCATTCCCGTGCCGGCTGCACCATAAATTGGCTTGGGCATGAAAGTAGCACGCAGGCCCTCCCTCATGGCGATAGTCTTGGTGACATATTTGAAGGTCACTACCTTGTCAGCGTTCTTCAGAGCATCGTCATAAACAAAGTCTATCTCGTGCTGACCCTTGGCAACCTCGTGATGTGAGGCTTCTATGGTAAAGCCCATCTGCGTCAGCGCACGGATGATCTCGCGACGCACATCCTCGGCCAGGTCTACGGGACCGAGATCGAAGTAGCCCCCAAAGTCGTGCGGGATGGTAGCTGAGCCACCATTCTGCTTTTCAAATAGGAAGAACTCCAGCTCCGGACCGACATTCATACTAAAGCCCATCTCCGCAGCTTTTTCGAGCTGCCGGCGAAGGACACGCCGAGGATCGCCCTCAAAGGGTTGTCCACTCGGCAAATGCACATCGCATATCATCCGGGCCTCATTAGATCCGTCCTTGGTGCGCCATGGCAGAATGCTGAACGTGGAAAGATCTGGTTGCAGGACCATATCCGACTCCTGAATTCTGGCAAACCCCTCAATGGAAGAGCCATCAAAAGATATGCCGCTCGTCAGGGCTTTTCCGATCTGGGTGGCAGGAATCGCCACATTCTTCACTATTCCTGATATATCCGAGAACTGTAGCCGGAGAAACTCTACATTCTTCTCCTGAACGATATTGAGCACCTGCTCTTGTGAGTACACTGTATTATCATCTCCTGCACATTTTTTGCAGATTATTATCGACTGAAATCCATGTGAGTCAAGTCCAAGATATATTATATTTGCGAGTCAGGCTCAACCTTGCGTTTTATATAGCTATCCGCTGGGAGAAACCATTCGGCTGCATCAACTCCTGGCACAGCAATTCTTGCGGCGGCAATTATGCTTATCTAGGGTTATACTATTCATAAGGGATTTGATGTCCGGCAAGAGAGTTCTCGTAGTGGATGCGGGCGGCAGGGGAAATGCCATAGCCCATGCCTTTGCCCGAAGCGGTGACGTGGAGAGAGTATTCGTAGCCCCTGGCAATGCCGGCAGCGAGATGATCGAGAAGTGCCGCCTGGCAACCGTGCAAGGCAAGCCTCCCAAGACCATTATCGAAATGCTGACTTTTGCAAAACAAGAAAAGATAGATATGACCTTTGTGGGGCCAGAAGGTTACCTGTCCGATGGCATTGTCAATGTATTCCAGGAAGAAGGCCAGAGAATCCTGGGACCCAGGAAGGAAGCTGCCATCCTGGAGAACAGCAAGTGCAGGACCAAGGATCTTCTTAAGAGCCTGAATGTATCCGTTCCGCTCTGCAAAAATTTCGATGACCCGGCCGCTGCCGGAGAATACGCTCATCAGTTCTGCTCGGAAAATCCCGGTCAGGGCCTGGTGATCAAGGCAGACGGTCTCGCCGCAGGAAAGGGCTCCGTGGTTTGCTCTACAGAAGAGGAGGCCCAGTCAACAATCGAACGCATCATGATCAGCCCTACACTCTTTGGCCAGGCTGGAGAGAGAATCGAGATTGAAAAGCGGCTGGAAGGGCGCGAGTTGATGTTTTTTGCCCTTAGCGACGGCAAGACGGCTGTGCCGCTGGAGTCGGCCCTGGACTACAAGCAGGCTTTTTCCGCAGACGAAGCAGTAGCAGTCCGGCTCTTCAATAAGCTCTCCAACAACCCAAATTTGGAGAACAATCCTAATACGGGCGGCATGGGTGGCTTCTCACCCCACCCCTGGCTGGATGAGGAGCTGACGCAAAAGATAATGAACAAAATTGCACTGCCCACTGTGCGCGGCTTTCATGAGGCGACAGGGCATGAATACGTGGGCGTGATCTACTTCGGGCTGATGATCTCAGAGGAGCGCGATCCTTGCGTGCTGGAGATCAATGTGCGTCTGGGCGATCCAGAGACACAGGTCATCCTGCCCCGTCTGGAGACCGATTTCTTCCAGCTATGCGAGGCAGTTTTAGACAGAAAGCTGGACTGTGTGCCGCTACAGTGGTCACGCGACTTCTGCCTGGGCATTTGCGCGATTTCAGGCAGGGCCATCAAGCCGTTAGCCTCGGGCGGTGGGGAGAGGCCCGGCTATCCTGGTGAGCACTACACCAACATGCCCCTCACCGGCCTGGAGAAGGTGGACCCAGAGGTACTGGTCTATCATAACGGCACTGCTTTTGGCCAGGATGCTACAGGCAAGAGAAGGCTGTTTACCACGGGCGGCAGGGTTTTGACCCTAGTCGCGCGCGCCAGCAGCCTTGCCGAAGCCAGGATCAAGGCCTATGACAACATCAAACGGATTCATTTCAATGGAATGCGCTACCGAAAAGACATAGGACAGGGCTATCTATGATAATATTCGGCCTGGAAGGGACAGCCTGGAACCTCAGCGCCGCCCTGGTGGACGAGCAGGGTGTGATCTGCGAGAAGAGCGCCACCTACACCCCGGCCAAAGGCGGCATCCACCCACGCGAGGCGGCCCAGCATCATGCGCAGTACATGGCCAGTGTGGTGGGCGAGGTGCTCTCTCACTCTCGCGAGCAGGGCTTGTTGATAGATGCCATCGCCTTCTCCCAGGGGCCTGGACTGGGGCCGTGCCTGCGCACTGTTGCTACCGCAGCGCGCACCCTCTCCCTTCGATTCGGCGTGCCGCTCCTGGGCGTCAACCACTGCGTGGCCCATATCGAAGTGGGCAAATGGCAATCAGGCGCTCGCGATCCTGCGGTGATTTATGTGAGCGGAGCCAACTCCCAGGTGCTGGCCTTGCGCCAGGGCCGCTACCGCATCTTCGGCGAGACCCTGGACATCAGCGTAGGAAATGCCATCGACAAGTTTGCCCGCTCTGTTGGACTATCTCATCCGGGCGGGCCCAAGGTGGAGGAGCTAGCCCGCGAGGCGAAACAGTACATCCCCCTGCCCTACACTGTGAAGGGCATGGATCTCTCCTTCTCGGGGCTCTCCACAGCAGCCACCCAGGCTGCCAAGAAGTACGATCTGAATGATGTCTGCTACAGTCTGCAAGAGACGGCCTTCGCCATGCTGGTGGAGGTCACAGAGCGGGCCATGTCCCATGCCGAGAAGAAGGAAGCTATGCTCGTCGGAGGGGTCGGCGCCAACAAGCGACTGGGTGAGATGCTCAACATCATGTGCGAGGAGAGGGGCGCCAGGTTCTTTTTGCCGCCGCGAAAGTTCATGGGGGATAACGGCAGCATGATTGCTTACACGGGATTAATTATGCTGAAGAGCGGGGCAAGTACGCCGATCGCTGAGTCGAAGGTGCGGCCAGGGTACAGGACGGACGACGTGGCCGTGACATGGGCGTAGCTGACCATAATCCAAATCGTCCTCATACCATCTGTGCCATCTGTCCCTCCAACGATTGAATCCGTGTGCAAAGATATTTTTATGCAGGGGAACAGTTGGACAAATAGCAAAAACAAAAGGAGTGATTGAATTTGAAGGCTATCCAGGTAAAAGACGTAACGAGCAAGCCCAATCCTCACGGA
>JBFYLF010000144.1:0-3980 GCA_041305505.1 Methanothrix sp.
GTAGTCTCCGGGTCAAATCTTTATGCCAGGAGGCTCAAACACTACAATCGCAATGGCAAGAGACCAAAAAGACCACTACTACCGGCTGGCGAAGGAAGAGGGCTACCGGGCCCGCTCCGCCTACAAGCTGCTGCAGATAAATGAGAAGTTTCATGTCATCAAGCGAGGCGACAGCGTGGTCGACCTGGGGGCGGCTCCAGGGGGGTGGCTGCAGGTAGCGGCCAAATTGTCTGGCGGCAAAATCGTGGGCGTGGACCTGGAGGGCATAGCGCCCATCCCCGGCGTGATTACTTTTCAGGCGGATATAACCAGTGAGAGCACCGTGACCCTGGTGAAGGAGGCACTGGGCGGGGATGCGGATGTGGTGATATGCGATGCTGCGCCTAACCTCACCGGCGCCTGGCACAGGGACCATGCCGTCTCCGTCGACTTATCTCGCTCGGCGCTTAAAATGGCCAAGAAGCTGCTCAAGCCGCGAGGAAATTTCCTGGTCAAGGTCTTCCAGGGTGACATGTTCCCGGACTATTTAAACGAGGTCCGAAAGGAGTTCTCATCCGTTCACGCCCACTCGCCCCCGGCTTCAAGAAAGGAGAGCGCTGAGACCTATATCGTGGCCAAGAAGCTGCTCACAGCCCCTGTTAGGAAAGGAGACATGCTGAATGTGGAAATCGAGTCCACAGGCAAATCGGGAGACGGTGTTGCCGTGGTTGAGGGATTCGCCATCATCGTGCGCGGCTCGCGAGAGGGGGAGAGGCTCCGGGTGAAGATAGACGCAGTCAAGCCCAACTTCGCCTTTGCCGAAATCCTGGAGAGAAAGGATTAATAACCTGCCCAAGAAAGACAGGAGGAAGGGCGATTCTATGGAAGACAACGCAGTGATTTTCATCGGCGACAAGCCGGTCATGAACTATGTTCTCGCCGTGATGACCCAGTTCAACAAGCCTGTCTCTTCAGTGACGCTCAAGGCCAGGGGACGGGCAATCTCCCGGGCGGTGGATGCGGCAGAGATCACCAGAAACCGATTCATGCCCAATCTCATTGTCAAGAACATCACCATCGGCACGGAGTCCATGGAGAGCGAGGACGGCAAAACGGTGAACGTATCTTCCATAGAGATATTGCTGGCCAAGGAATGAGGAAATAGTATCAGCGATGAATCATTAAATTTTTATTATAAATTATTTTTATCACAACATGGGATCTTTCGCCCGGCGATCTCAATTTGCTAATCAGTTCGGTTCTGTTCTTTATCAAGTTCTCCTAGAGGCGCATCAATTGTCCTGCGCATCATTGTAAAGTCATCACCTCTGGCAGGCGCACCGAGCAGATTATAGGAAACCTCTGGCCCTTAGAAGGCAAAAAGCTCATAGCTTCATCCGCCATTGCTGGCAATCATCCCATATGACGAGAAATCAAGACCACCCCCAGGACACCTCTTTAGAGCGCTTTCATCTGGTATCCTCCTTCCAGCCCACCGGCTCGCAGCCGAAGGCTATAGAGAAGCTGACATCCGGCCTCTGCCAGAAGGATCCACCCGATGGGAATTTCCATACACTTCTGGGCGTCACGGGCTCGGGCAAGACATACACTGTGGCAAATGTCATAGAAAAGCTCCAGCGGCCCACCCTGGTCATAGCCCACAACAAGACGCTTGCCGCCCAGCTCTACAACGAGTTCAAAGAGTTCTTCCCTGATAACCGCGTGGAGTACTTCGTATCATATTACGACTACTATCAGCCCGAGTCGTACATCCCATCCAAAGATCAGTACATAGAAAAAGACTCGCATATCAACCCGAAGATAGAGCAGATGAGGCTGGCGGCCACTGCGTCTCTCCTCTCGCGACAAGATGTGATTGTCGTCGCATCAGTCTCATGCATCTATGGTCTCGGCAACCCGGAGAACTTCGAGAAGATGGGCTTCGAGGTCAAGGTTGGAGATAAGATCTCAAGAAAGGAGATCCTGAAGCGGCTCGTCGATATACTCTTTTTGAGAAACGACATCGTGCTATCCCCGGGCCGCTTTCGAGCCAAAGGAGACAGCATCGACCTGGTTCCCGGCTACTTCAACAACATCATAAGAATCGAGCTGTTCGGAGATGAGATCGAGAGGATCTGCGAGGTGGACAGGCAGACAGGCCAGGTCAAAGAGGATCTCAGCTACTTCTTCATCTATCCTGCCAGGCACTATGTGATCCCGGAGGAGGAGCAGAAGGCTGCCATACAGTCCATTGCAGCCGAGCTTGAGGAGCGACTGTCTGAGCTTGGAATGATCGAGTCCCACAGGCTCAAACAGCGAACAATGCACGACATGGAGATGATTTCGGAGACCGGAAGCTGCAAAGGAATCGAGAACTACTCCCGCCACTTCGATCGCCGCCAGCCTGGAGAGGCTCCATACTGCCTCCTCGACTACTTTCCAGATGACTTTCTTCTGGTGATAGACGAGAGCCACCAGACTCTGCCCCAGCTTCGGGCCATGTACAACGGCGACCGCTCAAGGAAGAAGAGCCTCGTCGACTACGGCTTTCGACTGCCAAGCGCCTACGACAACAGGCCGCTGCGCTTTGAGGAGTTCGAGAGGCACATGAAGAATGCGATCTTCGTCTCAGCCACCCCTGGAGACTACGAGATTGAGAGATCCGCCCAGGTGGTAGAGCAGATCATCAGACCAACGGGCCTTCTCGACCCGCTGGTCGAGATCAGGCCGATTGGGGCCCAGGTTCGGGATGTAATGGCCGAGATTCGAAATGTCGTGGCTAGAGGAGACAGGGCCCTTGTCACAACTCTCACCAAACGACTGGCTGAGGAGCTGACCGACTTTCTGGCCCAAAATGAGATCCGGGCCCGCTATCTGCACTCCGACATAGATACCCTTGAGAGGACTGAGATCATAAGGGAGCTTCGCCTCGGCAAGTTCGACGTTCTGGTTGGCATTAACCTGCTCCGAGAGGGGCTTGACATACCCGAGGTCGGATTCATAGGCATCCTCGATGCCGATAAAGAGGGCTTTTTGCGAGACGAGAAGAGCCTGATCCAGACTATAGGCAGGGCCTCTCGAAATGCCGGCTCACGAGTCGTACTCTACGCAGACAGAATGACTGGCTCGATTCGAGCGGCTGTTGAGAAGACTGAGAGGCGCCGGACGCTTCAGGCCGCATACAACAAGGAGCACGGAATAGTCCCAAGTACAATCAAGAAGCCCATCCGTGAGAAGGTCGTGGAGATCACCGACACCAGGCACATTCCGAGGTCCGAGATCCCGAATGTGATTATCGAGCTGGAGTCTGAGATGAGGGCGGCTGCCGAGAGGCTGGAGTTCGAGAGGGCAATACAGCTCCGGGACACTGCCAGGAGGCTTGAGAAGGAGATGAAGCCCTGATCAGGATTCTATCATCCCTTCCTGCAGCCTGAAAGCCCTAGCCCTTGATCTCTATCTCCCATTTGTTCAGCTTTCCCTTGTCCATCCCGGAGGTATCAGCCACATGCAGCTTCCAGTCGCCAGCTGCCTCATCTCCCAAAAGCACATCCATCTGAGGATAGGCTGCCGGATAGTAGATCTGCCTGATGTTGTCCTTGCTTCCACCTGTATGATTGTGCAAGAAGACTTTCTTGCCTGAGGGTGATATCAGGGTCACAGCCAAATCCTGAATGAATGTATGAGAAATATCTACCGACACATTCAGATCCTTGACTTTGAGGGATTGTGATATGGCAATTGAGCTGCTGACGCCATTGGGATCGTTGTCTGGTATGTCCAATCCAGGTGAAGAAGAGCCTCTGGCAATGCTTCCAATGGTCTTGATCCGAATCTTCCAATCGTTGAGCCTCCCTGTATCGGATGCCCATCTATCAATGACTTTCAAGATCCATTGCCCTCGCACGCTCTTTCCCTGAAGCTGCTGCAACGCAGGGATTCTCGCCGCATCATAGGTCTCCACCAGATTGTCGGCCCCGCCACCTGTGCCGTCATGGAGCATG
>JBFYLF010000145.1:0-3964 GCA_041305505.1 Methanothrix sp.
GAGTACACTGAGGAGAACAGAACCGCCCTGCTCTGGAGCTACGAGCAGATGCTCTACGATGAGGCATTCCTCTTCGCTTCCTTCAACATGAAGATAGAGGATAGCTGGCAGAGCCTCTGCAACGAGACTGCCGCCGGTCACACTCAGAATATGCAGACTGAACTCACAGCCAGCTTCGAGGACTTGCTGAAGAGACAGACAAGGCTCTACAAGAGCTTCGACCTGCTGCTCAACAAGATCAACACCACAGATCACGACGAGCTGGTGGACTTCCTGGCCGCCTATGAGAACCTTCTCAGGATAGAGGCCAATCTGTTCATGAGCTTCAATGAGCGCGTGGATGAGACCTTTGTGAACGAGTGCGTAGTACCTTAAACCAAAAAGTTAGTCGCCCCATAAACCCCCTTAAACAGGAGAATGCTGCCGGCCCTTTTTCGCCGGCGGTTCACTTCTCTTAATGAGCAAATTTTTTTTCTTCGCGAATTGAGGATCTCTTGCAGATCTCGCAATAGGTTCGAGGTCGTCATCGTATTCCTTTTTGGGATCTGATCTTGAATTGCGGATTCATTCAGCAAATCATTTTTAATATATTTTCACAGAAAAGCCTATATATCTCAAAGGATATTCTGCACTCATTAATAAAAGTTTAAAGGTGATTGAAATTCCCCGAAGTGCTGAGCTGATTAAAACAGGGCTGGCTGTAGTGGCCTTTATTTTTATGCTTCTATGCGTTGCCCAGGCCGCCTACCCCCCAGAAGCTGATTTGAGTATCGTTAAAAGCGCACCTTTAGAGGTGAATCCCGCTGAGATATTCCCCTATGTGATCACTGTTTCCAATCCATCCAATACCAGCGCCCCCGAGGTTGTGGTCACTGATAAGCTGCCCTACGAAGTGGTTTACCTGAATATCACAGTGGACCCGACATTGGGCATCAATGCAGTGAATATGTCCGGGGATCTTATCTATATCCGGTTCGATGAGATCCCGGCCAACACCACGGGAACAATTGTCATCTATGTCACAGCTCCAACTGAGGTACCCACCACCCTTTACAATATAGTCAACCTCAGGTACGGCAACGATCCCGATCCATCCGACAACAGCATGACAGTCTCCACATATGTCCTACAGCTGGGATACAACCAGACAGAGGCTGCCAAGAGCTTCGAGGATCTGCTGCACAATCAATCCCAGATGCTCTTCGAGTTCGAGGATCTGCTGCACACCATCCCCTCCAATGCCAGCGAGAACTACATCTTCATCGCCAGCTTCGAGCAGCTTCTCCGATCCCAGGCCAATCTCACCGGCAGCTTCGAGGATTTCCTCACCAACGCTACCAACACAGGCTGGGATGAGGAGTACACCCTGGAGAACCGCACCTACCTCCTGAGAAGCTACGAGCAGATGCTCTGGGAAGAGTCGTTCCTCTTTGCCAGCTTCCATTCCAAGTTGAACGATAGCTGGATCTCTTTATGCAATTACACCGCCCCGGGCCACACCCAGGATGCCCAGACAGAGTTCATAGCCAGCTTCGAGGATCTGCTCAAACGCCAGAACAGGCTTCACAAGAGCTTTGACCTGCTTATGAGCAAATTGGAGATCACCGATCACCAGGCCCTGATAAATTTCCTGGCCGCCTATGAGAACCGCCTGCGGGTTCAGGCCAATTTGTACCGCAGCTTCTACCAGCTCCTGAGCTGGAAGTACGAAGATAAGGGACCCTGTGGTGCTCCATGCACTCTGCCCAGTCTATCCGTTGCCGTATCTTACCCCGGCTATGGAATGATATTCAGCATAAGCGTGACCAACGGCGGACCCGATCCGGTGACACTGACCGGTCTGAACGGCACCTTCGTCAGCAATAATCCAAGCCCGCCAGTTCCACCATATCAGTACATCCCAGTCTCCAATAACAACTGGACACTGGCCGGAAATGTGATCACATATACGGCTGGATTCTCACCAATAGCGCCAGGACAGACCAAGGTGTACACGCTGGACAAGATGATTGTGCCCGCAGGAAACCTCATCTCCACATTCTGCGCCAGCACCGGCTGTGGCGTCTCATGCGTTGGCAGGTCCGACAACATCGTCTAGAGCTGCTATTCCCCCTTCCGGGGGAATGGCTTAATTTTTAGCAGAACGGCATAAACCTAAAGATAGAGCTAAGGATTCTGATAAGTGATGGTTATGTGTTTCAAAAGAGATATGATCGGATATAGCAAATTGGGCATTCTTGTTCTGCTGCTGGCGCTGGCTGGCCTGGCCCAGGCCGCCTATCCGCCGCAGGCCGACTTGAGCGTAACGAAAGAGGCCAGGATAGACGGAAACGCCACGCTCGAGGTTGGTGCCGGCCAGGCATTCGACTATGTGATCACGGTCTCCAATAATGATCAGTTGAACAGTGCGCCAAATGTTGTGGTGACTGATAAGCTGCCGTATGAAGTGGCCTTTCTCTCGATAAATGCGAGCCCAAGCCTTGGCTCAAACTCCATACAAAGGTCAGGAGATCTGATCTATGTCAGGTTTGCCGAGATCCCGGCCAACACAACGGGCAGCATCATAATATCCGTGACGGCTCCCTCAGAGGCTCCAACCACTCTCTACAACACGGTGAACATAAGATATGGAAACGATCCCAACCAGAGCAACAACAGGATGACAATCACGACATACGTGCCATTGGCCGGATATGACCAGTTAGTCTCTGGCGGAGCTGAAAGGATCGTTGAGAGAGACGGCGGTGAATATAAGGATGGCTGCGGCTGCCAAGGATCTTGATTAGGCGGTAAAAAAAAAACTGAAAGGAAAAAGCGCAGCCTCTTAGAAGGGATTTTTTATTTATCCCTTCAGGTCTGATGTGCAGTGTGAGCACTTGACCGCAGCCAGAGGTATGCTCTCCATGCAGAACGGGCAGTTCTTTGTGTTCGGCTCAGGTGGAGCGGGCTTCTTCTTGGCAGCATTTATTCTCTTAATAAGAATGAATATGGCCAGAGCTACTATGATGAAATTGATGATTGTATTTATGAACAGGCCATAATTTATGGTTGGCGCTGCTGCCGCCTGTGCTTCGACCAGAGATGCATATGTCTTTCCGTCCAATGCGTAGAAGAGGTCGTTGAAGTTCATTCCGCCCATGAGCATGCCGATAGGGGGCATTATGACATCTTTTACAAGGGAGTTGACTATGGCTCCGAAGGCTGCGCCGATGATAATGCCAACAGCCATGTCCATTACATTTCCTTTTAGTGCGAACTCCTTGAACTCGCTTACAAATCCCATTATTCCTCACTCCTCGAAGCCAGGGTCAGAAGGCTTCTATAATATTTTAGCGCTCATGCCATAAATTCTTTGCCAGAATCGATCATATGGAAAAGAATTGGACTTTTAAAGCTCGAATCTATCGCCTCTCGCCGGGATGGTCACATTCTTGATTCCCGATCGGCCAAGCCCTGCAGCCATAGCCATTGCGGCATCCGGCTCGCCGTGGACCACAAAGACATGCTCCGGCCTTTTCGGGATTGCTGATATGAAATCGAGAATCTCGCCCTCATCCGCATGAGCGCTGTAGCCGTCGATCTCCTCCATCCGGGCCCGGACGGCGTACTCCTCGCCATAGATGCGGGCGACCTTGTCTCCCTGCAGTAGCTTTCGACCGAGTGTATTCTCTGCCTGGAAGCCCACGAAGAGGACTGTCGTCTTGGGATCGCCGATGTTTCGGCGCAGGTGATGCAGCACCCTTCCGCCCTCGCACATCCCCGAGGCGCTGATGATTATCGCCGGCCTCTTCAGGTTGTTTAGCTGCTTCGACTCCTCGGTGCTGCGAGTGTACCTGAGCATGTTAAAGCCGAATGGGTCCATGCCGCCGTCCTGCATTATGAGCTGCTCTGTCTCCTCGTCGTAGCATTCAGGGTGCTGGCGGAAGATATCGGTGATATTGGTGGCCATGGGGCTGTCCACATA
>JBFYLF010000146.1:0-658 GCA_041305505.1 Methanothrix sp.
CTACGATTATAGCGGCCCTTACACCTGCTTTGAGGGATTTGTGCAGTTTGCCAAGGACATAGACATGTCAGTGAACAGCCCCACCTGGAAATTCATAAACCCGCCCTGGAGGCAGAACAATGCTTGATTACACCCCCAAAGAGATGGCAGAGCGTGAAACATTGGTCATAAACCCGGCCAAAATCTGCCAGCCCATTGGAGCCATCCTGGCCTACAAAGGCATCCACAACTGCATGCCCATAACACACGGCTCGCAGGGCTGCTCATCGTACCTGCGCATGGTTCTCTCTCGCCACTACCGCGAGCCCACGCTGGCTGCAACCTCCTCCTTCACCGAGGACTCCGTTGTCTTCGGAGGCAGAAACAACCTCAAGGAGGCGGTGGACAACGTCGTCAACATCTACCACCCAGATGTGCTGGCCATCAACACGACCTGCTCATCTGAGACCATCGGAGACGATGTGCACAGCTTTATGGAGGAGATCAGAGAAGAGGAATTCTTCGAACCCAGGACAAGGGTGGTCATAGCCAATACGCCAAGCTACGTGGGCTCGCACATCACCGGCTATGACAATGCCGTCAAAGCCATCGCCCAGACCTTCCCGAGGAAGAGCAAGCCCAACGGCAAACTGAACATAATTCCCGGATTCGTTGATCC
>JBFYLF010000146.1:685-5100 GCA_041305505.1 Methanothrix sp.
GGCGGCATCTACCCGCCAGGAGGAACGACTATCCCCGATCTGGTGGATGCAGGCAACTCGCGTGCAACAATAGCTCTTGGCAGAACAGCCGGAGCCTCCGGCGCATTGATCCTGAAGGGAAAGTTCGGAATTCCGGCAGTCATCGGCCCCATGCCAATTGGCATCAGAAACACGGACAGCCTGGTCATGTCTGTCGCCAGCCTCATGGGGGTCCCGATTCCAGAGGAGCTGGAGTATGAGCGGGGCCGTCTGGTGGACATGATGACCGACGCCCATCCGCACTTTCATGGCAAGAGCCTTGCCATATTCGGAGATCCCGATACAGTCATCGGCCTTGTCAGCCTGGCTGTTGAGATGGGAATGAACCCGGATTGCGAGGCTATGCAAGGGGACACTTTCCTGCTCCATCAGAAGATCAAGAACCATCCCGTGGATATGCTTATAGGAAACACCTACGGCAAGCTGATAGCCAGGGCCGAGGACATCCCTCTGGTCAGAGTAGGCTTCCCAATCACAGATCGAGCCAATCTTCATTACTTCCCCGTCATCGGCTATGCCGGAGCGGCTCGCCTGGTCGAGATGATCGGCAATGCATTCCTGGAGAGGCGGGACAGGGATTCGGATGATACTCACTTCGAGATGATCCTGTAGGTACTGGGAGGGGCACATCTCTCGCAAGGGAGAGGACCGCGATCCCCTGGCATGTAGCAGCGAGAGCCTGGCCGGAGCGGTGAGCCAGAGGGCCTGCGTCTACTCCGGGGCAAGAGTGGTGCTTAATCCCATCACCGATGCCCTGCATCTGGTTCATGGCCCGATAGGCTGCGCCAGCTACACCTGGGATATCCGGGGAAGCACCTCCTCCGGCCCGGATCTGTATAGGAATAGCTTCTCTACGGACATGAAGGAGCTGGATGTGATATTCGGCGGCGAGAGGAAGCTGGCGGCTTGCCTTCGAGAGCTGGCGAACAGATACCATCCTCCGGCCATATTCGTCTATTCCACCTGCATCGTGGGCATCATCGGAGACGACCTGCCCTCAGTCTGCCGCAAAGCCAGCCAGGATCTGGGCATCCCGGTGCTGCCTGTAAAGTCCGAAGGGTTTCGGGGCAACAAGAATGAGGGCTACAAAGCAGCCTGCAATGCCCTGGCCGAACTGATCGGCTCATCCGATTATGTTCCCAGAGGGCCATCCATAAACCTGCTCGGCGAATACAATGTGGCAGACGACCTCTCTTATGTCAAGCCCTTCTTCCAGGAGATGGGAGTCGAGGTGATTGCCACTCTAACGGGCGACGCCAGGGTTTTCGAGATACAGAGGGCTCATGCTGCCCACCTCGATTTGGTGCAATGCAGCGGCTCCATGACATATCTTGCCAGGAAGATGGAGGAGAAATATGGCATACCATACAGACGCGTGAGCTTCTTCGGCCTACAGGACATGTCCAATTCTCTTCGCACGGCTGCGCAGTTCTTCGGCTCGCCGCAGATGCAGAATAAGGCGGAGCAGATAATTCTCCGGGAGATGGCCCGGGTGATGCCGTCTATACAGGCCTGTCGGGCAAGGGTCACGGGAAAGAAGGCCGCCATTTACATGGGAGGCGCTGCAAAGGCAGTCTCTTTGGTGCGGGCCTTCCAGGATCTAGGGATGGAGGTGGTGATAATTGGAACGCAGACGGGAAGTCGGGAAGACTACCAGAATATCGCCTATATCGTTAAAGACGGCACGGTGATCATAGATGATGCCAATCCTCTGGAGCTATCAGAGCTGCTGGTCAGGCAGAAGGCAGACTTGCTGGTGGCAGGAGTAAAAGAGCGCTTCTTGGCCTATAAAATGAAGATTGCTTTTTGCGACTTCAATCATGATAGGACTGTGAACTTCGAGGGCTACGAAGGAATGAAGAACTTCGCTCATGAGGTCTGCATCAGCATAAACAGCCCGGTGTGGCAGCTTCCCCTGAAGAGAGCAAGCGGCATCGGCAAAGGAATGAATCTCGAATGCTTGACGGAGGTGAGCAGCAGTGATATCCCGGAGCCTTGCCACAGTTAACCCCTGCTCCATGTGCATGCCCATGGGCAGCGTACTTGTCTTCCGGGGAATCGAGGGCTGCATGCCACTCTTCCACGGCTCGCAGGGATGCAGCACCTATATGCGCCTTTATCTAGCGCATCACTTCCGCGAGCCAATAGACATCGCCTCCACTGCTCTTAGCGAGAAGGGTGCGGTCTACGGAGGAGCAGAGAATCTCAAGCAGGGCCTACGGAATGTGATAAACGGCTACAATCCCAAGGTGATAGGAATTGCCACCACCTGCCTTGCCGAGACAATTGGAGATGATGTGCCCCAAATAGTGCGGGAGTTCAAGATGGAGACACCCTGTGCGAGAGATGTGATCATAGTCTCTGTCTCGACGCCCAGCTACGCGGCCTCTCATGAGGTCGGCTATCGAGTGGCTTTAAAGAACCTGGTGCAGAGCATGGCCAAAAGGTCCAGGCCCAACGGGCGGATCAACGTCCTGGTGGGAGCCATTATCTCACCGGCTGATGTCCGGTCTATACGAAGGCTGCTGGATGACTGGGGCCAGGGGCACATACTGATGCCGGATATATCCGAGACGTTGGATGCGCCTCTTCGTCAGGGGCCTTCCGCCATTCCCGAGGGTGGAACGCCTATCGATGATATCAAGGACCTGGCCAACTCCTTTGCTACGCTGACCATCGGCGGCTCGGTCCAGGAGCCGGGAGCCGGCGACTACCTGGAAAAAGAGTTCGGGGTTGCACACACAGCTCTGCCTCTGCCCATAGGTGTGGAATTCACAGACCGTCTCATGGCAAGTCTGGAGGAGCAGAGCGGCCTTCAGATGCCAGAGCGCTATGAGCGAGAGAGAGGGCGACTGCTGGATACAATGGTCGATGCTCATAAGACTCTGGCTGATGCAAAAGCAGCAGTTTATGGAGACACTGAGATGGTCCTGAGCATAACCCGCTTTATGGCTGAATTAGGCATGAAGCCCCAGATCGTGGCCACGGGAGCCACTAATCCCGCTTTTGCTGCAAGTGCAGCGGAGACTATGTCCGGATGCAAGGTCATGATAGGCGCTGATTTCAGAGAGATTGCAGAGGAAGCATCGAGCCGGGATATTGAGCTGATGATAGGTCCCTTCACAGGAAGAGGCCTTGCCAGGAGGATGAAGGTGCCGCTCTTGCGAGTGGGACTGCCCAATCATGATCGGTATGGAGCCTCTCATCAATTGCTTCTGGGTTACGAGGGCTCGATGCATTTGCTTGACTGCATATGCAATGCCATTCTTGACGGCAGGGAGATTTCGCACTCCGAGACAAGGCAGCCAAAGAAAGCGTTTTCAGAATATGCCCTTTGACTTGTCAGGAAAAAAATGGCTTCCAATCAGGCTGATATCGGATGCTTTGATAAAGGACACCTTGCCGGGCTGGCGAATCAGGAGCATAAGGTCGTCAGCCAGGCTTTTCGTGTCCCTTCCCGGACCAGGGAAGCGGCTCTCAAGGCAGGTCTGGCCCTATTGCTTATCGTGGCAATGGCTTTCATAGTTCTGCCAGTTGCCGCCCTCTTCCTCAGAAGCCCGCCGGACACCATCTTCAGGTCTTTGCATGATCAGGTGGTTATTGATGCGCTCCAGCTCAGCCTTGTGACATCCAGCATAACCACTGTTGTAGTAGTAATCATAGGAACGCCCATTGCCTATACCAGCGCCCGCTTTGATTATTTAGGAAAGCAGCTGGCCGACTCCTTGATAGACCTGCCAGTGATCATGCCACCTGCCGTGGCCGGAATTGCCCTGCTCATGGCTTTTGGAAGGATGGGCATCGTTGGCCATTACCTGAGCGGCTTTGGAATCAGCATCGCATTCAGCACCCTGGCGGTGATCATTGCCCAGGCATTTGTATCCTCGCCCTTTTATATCCGCCAGGCCAGAACGAGCTTCGAAGATGTGGACCTGATCCTGGAGAATGCAGCCCGGACTTTAGGCGCTTCCCGAGTTTACACGTTCTTTCATGTGATACTGCCCATAGCCATGAACGGCCTCATCTCCGGAGCCATCATGGCCTTCGCCCGCTCGCTGGGTGAATTCGGGGCCACCATTATGTTTGCCGGAAACTTTCAGGGCCGAACTCAAACCATGCCCCTGGCCATTTACACCACCATGCAAGGGGATCTGGATGTATCGATCTGTCTTGCGATAATATTGGTTGCAGTCTCCTTTGCCATCATCGTCCTGGTCAAGATTCTCAGCAGGCGGGTGTATAATAAATGCTAGAGATCGATATCAAGAGAAGAATCAGGGATTTTGATTGCTGAAAACATGACGTGACGAAACCCCTGGAAAAGAGGCTAAAACTTAGCCCACCAGAACCCTTCCATGCCGGTCTATCTCTCCCTG
>JBFYLF010000147.1:0-917 GCA_041305505.1 Methanothrix sp.
CGAAAGCTGCAAGAATGGTCCCATCAATAGTCGCCTTCTATGAAACCCGAAAACAAAGCCCTGATCAAATCCCTCTTGGATCAATCCGAATCCCTCCAGGAGGACATCTTCGAAGACTCCGAGCAGATGCTTGGCATCGTCCCCTTCATCCTGCGGGTCATGGCCCGTCGCCCTGAGTTCATGATCTTCTCCGCCCTCAAGGACTTTTATGCCCTGCGGCCAACGAGCCTCGACGCCAGGACCGCAGAGCTTCTGGCCGTTGCCGCTGCCGCCGCATCCGGTGCAGACAAGTGCCTGCGGGTTCACATGGCCGCAGCAGAGCGGGCTGGGGCGAGCGAGGATGAGATCCTGGATGCGGTGTTTATAGCGGCCAATATCTGCCAGACCAGAGTTTTGGCATCGGCGCTGCGAACATTCCAGCAGTTCGAAGAGGGCTTAGAAAAGAAGTAGGGCTCAGGCGAAGAGATCGGAGCCACTTTAATTTCGCTCCTCCTCCATCTCCATCCTGGCAGCCTTCAGTTTTCTTATGCTGTAGAAGTACTGAGCCAGCAAGACCAGCCCTGTCGCCGCTAGGATTGCGAGAATGATCATCAGGGCCTCTGGAGCGCTCTTTCGATAGTAATTGATCTCGATATACGGAATTTGGGTGGTATTGTTCCAGGTGAGAACGTCTCCCGACTCATCCGTCATAAAAATATCCGGCTCCGGGCGGGCAATCCCGAGGCTCCGCTCCCCAGTCGTATAGCCCTGCGGCAGTATTATGCGAACCGGGACCTGATCTTTGATTGGAAGGATGAACTGCTGGCCCTGACGCTCCATGCTGTAAATCAGCAGTCCACGAACAGGCCTCTGAAATGTCAGAGAGTAGATGTGCTCTCCCCTCATGAATTCGTAGCTCTGATTGAAGCTTACGTTCC
>JBFYLF010000147.1:958-4846 GCA_041305505.1 Methanothrix sp.
GCCTCACCAAATAAAGTGAGATTCGCACTGCTGCCGTTTACCGGCAGGATGGTTTCCACCTCCCGCTCAGACAGGCGATATGTGGTGCCGTTGAACTGATCTGCGGCCAGAGTCACAGAGGCATTGCCGCCGTCTTGAGCTGCGAAAGCAAGAGCGGCTGTGGCCATAAGGACCAGGAGAGTCAAGAGGCCCGTTTTGAGGAGACTATTGCACATCACACGATTACCTGGTCGCTATGGCTTTATCAAAGCCGCGCCCGCCCGCAGATCCATGAGCTTCCCGAGGCTTTCCGGAGCAAAGGCTTATCTTGAAAATATGGGGAAATAGGGAGATGTGCCATCAGACTCTGATAATTCTCCTGATATACCGCCAGATGTCAAGGCATTTCTGATCGACCTTGATGGCGTCTTATATGTTGGCCAAAATCCCATTCCAGGCGTCATGGAATGCCTGGAGCGCATGGACGAACTTGGATACAGCTACAGATTCGTCTCCAACTCCACGCGCCGCTGCCGCAGATCTGTAGCCCTGCGCCTGCATGGCCTTGGATATGATATATCCGCTTCGAATATATTCACACCATCCCTCTCTGCCATTGAGCATATGAAGAAGCATGGCAAAGAGAGCTGCTATCTTATCGCAAAGGAGGATCTGCAAGAGGACTTTCTCGGAGCTGGCATCTGCATCAGCCGGGACCATGCGGACTATGTGGTAATCGGGGATGCTGCCGAGGGCTTCACATTCGAGCGCCTCAATTTGGCCCTTCGCCTGATACTGGACGGCGCGAACATCCTGGCCCTTGAGATGGACAGATACTGGAAGGAGCCGGGCGGAATGGTCCTCTCAGCCGGTCCCTATGTAGCAGCTCTGGAGTATGCCACCGGAAAGAGGGCAGAGCTGATGGGAAAGCCTTCCCTCCGCTTCTTCCAGATGGCTCTCGACGACCTTGGGATCCGGCCCCAGTATGCTGCAATGATAGGAGATGACATCTTCACAGATGTTCGCGGAGCCCAGGAGATGGGCATGAGGGGAATCCTCGTCAAGACAGGAAAGTATCGAGAGGATATTGCAGAGCGCTCAGGCGTCCGGCCCGATATGGTCTGCGCCTCCCTTGCCAGCCTGATGCAAAAGCTCTGATGATTCATCCTTGGTGATTCCATCCCAGACACTTCCGTCTACCAAAGCCGGCCATAAACGTTAATTAATTGTCCTCCCAAATAGCTCTCTTAAATCAGGATAATTTGCATTTGAGATCCTTGAGAGACGAGAGTGGAGGTTTAGATTTGAAGAGATTCGATTCCATGCTGGAGAAGGATATTTCAGGATATAAAGGCCAATTCTCCCAGCTCATATCCCAGGCTCCTGCACTATACAGGCTTATGACCAGGCTCCTGGACGACCACGACCTTCCCAAGCCCATGTCCCCGCTGGTTATCGCTGCGATAGCCTATTTCATACTTCCAGAGGACATCATCCCCGAGGAGAAGTACGGCCCTGCAGGATATGTGGACGATATCTACCTTTGCGCCTTTGTGGCCAATGAGGTGATGAAGCAATCCGGATCGCCGGATATACTGAAGAGAAATTGGGATGGAGACGTGCCGGCAGATAAGCTCATAAAGGAAATACTCGATCGCGAGACGGAGCTGATTGGAGATAAAAAGGATCGGATAATGCAGTATATCGGATACGATCAGCTTGGATTGACACCTGCGGACAGCATTGACTAGGGTTTTCAATCCTTAGCGATCTTCTGCCCCCCCAGGATGTCACTTTTGGGCCCTGGACTCTTCCTGGCCGCAGGCCTTGGGGGAGCTGTAAGGCTGTCTGATCTGTCCGCCGCAGGAGAGGCAGGTGGATGTGATTGTCCCATGCAGTAGCCTTACTCTCTTCTTGCCTGGCGGGAGAAAACAGCCGCAATGCCTGCAAAAGAGATGCTTTAGTGCGTGGGGCATTCTCACCCTGGTGCGGGTGCTTATCCTCCGGGCGATTTGGACATATCGATCGCTCCTCTCAGGATGTTCTGCTTGCGCTGCATCAGCCAGCACAAAGAGCCTCTCCATTCGCTCCAGGGCAAGGTCCCTGGATTTACGGTTGTCTCTTCTCCTTCTCACTAGCAGATCTTGAAGATATCAGGGTATTAAAACCATCTCCTTCCTTTTAAAAACTTATTTCTATAGGGCTTGAGACATCTAGCTCCAAATGCCTCCCAATCCCCAGCCCTTCAAGATAACTCCTGAGATGGAGGAGTACATCCGCGCCCGCTCTACGGACCTTCGAGTTGCCACAACCTGCGAAGGCCCCCTTCTCTTCTCAGTTCGCATCAGCCCGCCCAAGGCGACAGATCAGATATTAATCGTAGGCGAGCGGAAGATCTATGTCTCGGCAGTCCAGGCGCCTCACATCAAAACAATCGACGCCAGTATGCTCCCACGCTGCGCCCTGGAGAAGAAAAGTAGATGATCAAAGATCCCTCTGATCTCCTCTCCAGAGATAATATAGGCATAATCGGCTGCGGCCACCTTGGAAGAGCCCTGGCCTCTGGGCTTGTCTCCCGCGGATTTCCTCTTGACAGGCTCATGCTCTCCCGCGGCAAGAGCGGAAGCTCTCTTCACAGGATCATCGATGCCGGTCTTGGTGACTGCCTGGCGGAAAACGAAGAGATCTGCAGGGAATGCGACATTATATTCATCTCCATTCGTCCCCAGTCCCTGCCGGAGCTGCAAGGACTGGCTTTTCCAAAGGATGCCCTGGTGGTCTCTTGCATGGCCGGAGTCTCTCTGCAGGCCATAAGACGCCTCCTGGGAGTTGACGCGGTGAGAATGATGCCCAGCGGCCCGGACACTATTGAGCAGAAGAGGGGCATAGCTGCGATCTTTCCCAAAGATGAGTCAATTGGCCGGATTTTGAGCTGCCTTGACCTTCGTGTCTTTGAGCTTTCGGAGGAGGAGCAGATGCACGTCTTCACTGTAGGAATTTGCCTTCCTGCCGCTCTTCTGGCATCGGAAGATTGTGATAGCGCCAGAGATGTGGCATGCAAAAGCCTATCCCGAGTCTACCCGGACTTCTCGATGATCTGCTCCTGGGCAAGGGATGTGCTTCCGACATTTGAGTCGGAAGAAGATAAGAGAGATTACATCAGCAGGATGGCCACCAAAGGCGGTATAACCGAGGCCATAGTCCAGGGTCTAAGGAATGATGGAGATCTGCTTACAGCATTGAGACAGGGCATAACGAGGAGCAGAGAGATATCTCTTCGCTATGAAGTGCATTGAAAAGCCACAGATCCGTCCTTAAATCTAATCCTGATGAATTCTAAAAGATAGAGCAGAAAGGCTCGAAAAAAAAATAAAAGATGATATCCCGGCTTTACAGGTCAATGCGCGGGATATTCTCTACGGACTCTGGGTTGGCCAGAGCAGACAGGTCTCCGGTCTCCTTGCCCAGGGCCTTGGCCTTGATGACGCGGCGCATGATCTTGCCGGACCTGGTCTTGGGGACGTCCTTGACGAAGTAGACCTTGTCGGGGTAAGCGACGGGGCCCAGAACCTTGCGCACGTGTGTGGAGATCTCCTTCTTGAGCTCCTCAGCCTCGGCGACGCCATCCTTGAGGATGACGAATGCGACGATCTTCTCTCCCTTGACCTCATCGGGCTGGCCTACCACGGCAGCCTCGGCGACCTTGGGGTGAGAAACGGCGGCGGACTCGACCTCTGCGTTGGAGATTCTGTGTCCGGCAACCTTCAGCACATCATCGATTCTGCCCTGGATCCACCAGTAGCCATCCTTGTCGCGGGTGGCCTTGTCTCCAGCCAGGTATGTGCCGGGCTTGACCTGCCAGTACATGTCCCAGTACTCCTTCTTGTACCGAACTTCATCTCTGAAGAA
>JBFYLF010000148.1:0-5799 GCA_041305505.1 Methanothrix sp.
TTTGAAGTTGGTCATATTGGGATTCGAGATATAAAGTCTTAACTGATTAAAACACCACAGAGCAATGTATCTCATTAACAAACTATCCTTGTTTTCAAATTAAAATAGACTGCGTTACAAGTAATTCGTGACTGCGATCTACATTGAGCCATAACCATAAATGGAGGACAGGGTTGCCCCCTTACCCCCCGGAAAAGTGTTTATCTGAAGAAAGTTACCATTGTCCTGGAGAAAATTAGGGCAAACCTAAGAAGTGCCATCAGAAGAGGAAATAAATGCGGGGGACGGGATTCGAACCCGCGAACACCTGCGTGACAGGGCCCTCAACCCTGCTCCTTTGACCTGGCTTGGAAACCCCCGCTCGAAATGGGTTTTGCAGAATCGGTCTCTTATTGGGCCGATCCTGATTTGCCTTTGACTTATGCCAGCTCTGCCAGCTTTGCGTCTAAATCCTCTGCCCTCTTCAGGATCTCCTCAGAGGCCATGGCGACAAGCTCCTTTGCAGGGATGCTCCCAGAGCTCTCAATGGAGATCACAAACGAGTCGAGGACCGGTGTCAACGAAATCGCTCCCATCTCGCATGCATCAATGCAGAGCTTGCACAGAGAGCATTCCAGCGTATTTGTAGCTTTCGCTCTGCCGCCCTCGACCGCCAGGACATTCCTGGGGCAGACCTCGACGCATCTTCCGCATCCATCGCAGGATGCCGATACATCTATTTGCGGCAGATTCTTGTAGCCGCATAGTGTCCCAGCCTGCCATTTGGAGTGCTCCTTTCCCACATGCTTTGTGGCATAGCCCTCGATGACAAGCTTCTCGCCTTCGCCCAGGATGACGATTGGGATCCCGTCGAATGCCGGCTTGACCAGAGGATCGGTGAAGACAATCTCCTTGGAGTAGACAGTGCATGGCCCCTCGGCTGATAGCATGAAATCGATCCTGCAGCCGGGACAGCCCACTCCGCCGCACTGACAGTCTTCGGGCATCGAGAACTGATCAAGCTCCTCGGCCTTGAGCGGGACCTCTCCCAGCCTCAAAGCTATCTGCTCATCGAAGAGCACTGATGTGTTATCATAGAGGCCGATCTCGTCTATGGCCAGTACCGGCACCTCGCTCATGCAGGCTCGCCGAATGCCGTTGGCAAATGCGGCAGTGACGCCGCTGAGGAGGAAGCGGATCTTATCCTCCTCAAGCTGCAGCAGTTCTAAATTCAAATTCTACACCCTTCGACCCCTCTTTCCGCCGGCAGGCTTTGTGCCGTCGTGAGGTATGGGGGTCGCATCCTCGATCCTTCCGATCCGAAGACCTGCCCTGGCCAGCGCCCTGATGGCAGCCTGCGCCCCGGGTCCCGGGGACCTCTGCTTGTTTCCGCCGGGCGCTCGAACCTTGACGTGAACCCCGACAATCCCCTTATCTTTCACAGCTTCCGCGACCTGCATGGCCATCTGCATGGCTGTGTAGGGAGAACTCTCGTCCCTGGCAGCTTTGACAACCATTCCGCCCGAGATCTTCGCCAGAGTCTCGGCTCCGGTCAGGTCGGTGATGGTGATCAGAGTGTTGTTGAAGGACGAGAAGATATGGGCAATGCCCCATTTTCCTTCTGCCATTTATGCTTCCACCCTGGGAGTTCTGTTCGCCCTCTCTGGATGGCCTTCTTTGGCCATCGGGGATCCCATGTAATAATCAATGCTCATTTCCTCGCCACGCTTGACCAGATAGCCCGGAACATCAACTCTGCGCCCTGAGACCTGAATGTGGCCGTGAACTATGAACTGCCTCGACTGCTTCAAGGAATTGGCGAGACCCTGGCGGTAAACCTGAGTCTGAAGCCTTCTCTCCAGAACGTCGCTGACCTTCATGGACAGGATGGCATCGAGATCTCCTTCCTCTTTGAGCATCCCGAGCTTCTTCAGGCGTGTCAAAATAGCCTCCGCCTGTGGAGGTGCCTGCCCTACGGCTACTGCGGCGAGCATCTTTCTGCTGGCCTGACGATACTTCCTGAGAACTGCCTGGGCCTTCCAAAGCTCTCGCTTGTTTCGAAGACCATAGGCCTTTACAACCTCCACCTCACCGGCGATGCGCTCAGCCTGCCAGGGAGTGCGGGGCCGTGCATACATCTTGCGGCTCTTGCCTGGATATCCCATCTTCTACCACCTACTCCTTGGTTGCAGCCGGTGCTGCGGCTGGCGTTCCTTCCTTCTTGCGGCTGACGCCCACGATTGCGCCTGTGCGTCCTGAGGATCTGGTCCTCTGACCGCGAACACGCAGTCCCCGCTCGTGCCTGATGCCCTTATAGCTCCTCATCTTCTTCATGAGGTCCAGGTCTTCACGTAGCGTCATATTCAGGTCCATTCCCATGACATGGATATCGGTGCCTGTTTCAATATCGCCGCGCCTATTCAGCATCCAGACAGGAAGAACCTTTACAGCGTCTTCCTCAACGACCTTCTTCAGCTTATCTATCTCAGCATCGGGAAGCAGTCCAAGTGTAGCATAGGGGTCCACACCGGCTTTTGCAGTAAATATGCTGGCGGCTCTGCGGCCTACGCCCTTGATACCAGTCAGGGCCATGTGAACCTGCTTCTTTCCAGCAAGGTCAGTATTCAAAATGCGAACTATATGCCTGAGGTCTTCATCAACGCTCTTTTTGACCTTCTCTTCAGGCTTCTTAGGTTTCTCTTTTCCTGCATTTGGTTTAGCCAAGTTAGTCCTCCAGGGAACTTTTTCTCCTCTGGATCAGCCCCGGGACATTAGCCCGGCGCCGCCCTCTCATCACATTGCGGGGCGATATAATCCAATGAGCCAAAGTGAAGTTATGCTCCTCGTATAAAAGACTTATGAAATGCCGGAGATGAGATCGCTGCCGGGAAAGAGGAACTGCTTTGAGTAGAAAAATGAGGAGTTAAATAAAAAATAAAAATTACCTTAAAATTCCGGCTGGAAGCCTGCCGACAAGGCTAGCCACAACCGCAGCCGCATCCTTCGTGGTCATGATCGTGGTCGCAACTGCTGTGGTCGTGGTCGCAGCTATCTGCATTGGCGCAGGAGCCACAGCCGGAGATCTCATCCTCCGGGCCCCGAATGATGAATCCAGTACCCCTCTCCTCATCGTCCACATAATCGATTATGGTCTCATTTAGCAGCTCGGCATCCTTTGTGCTCATGTAGATCTTCACGCCCCTGCTCTCAAAAACCTTATCTCCCTCTTCTTCTTCACCCAGGGCAAGACCATAGCTCGCGCCGCTGGCGTCAATGGCGGCCAGGAACATCCTGATCACCTTTCCTTCCACCAGGCTGCGCGCTATCATATTGGCTGCAGCTTCTGTAACTTCGATCATCGATTATCACAACCCGTATCTTCTATGACAACAAACTCGTATTTAAAGATATTATTATCTGGTAGAAGGAACGATGCATTGACCATGGGCGTTGATTTAGGAGACCTGCTGGATAAGAAGAAGATAGAGATCAAGGATCTCTCAGGCAGATGGGTGGCTGTTGATGCCTTCAATACACTCTACCAGTTCCTGAGCATAATCAGGCAAAGAGACGGCACCCCGCTCATGGATAGCCAGGGCAGGGTGACATCTCATCTCTCAGGTCTGCTCTATCGGACAGCCAACCTCCTTGAGGCCGGGGTCAAGCTGGCTTTCGTCTTCGACGGACCGCCCCATCCTCTCAAGGCCAAAACCCTCTCTGGGAGGCTGGAGACGAGGGAGAAGGCCGAGACCGCCTGGCAGGAGGCGAAAGCTGCGGGACTGGACGGCTTTAAGTATGCCCAGGCGTCTTCCCGAATCAACAGAGAGATACTCGATGACGGCAGACGGCTAATCAAGTCCCTCGGGCTTCCTGTCATCGATGCAGACGGCTAATCAAGTCCCTCGGGCTTCCTGTCATCGATGCGCCTTCGGAAGGTGAGGCTCAGGCTGCTCGCATTGCGGCCAGGGGCGATGTAGAGTGGGTGGCAAGCCAGGATTATGACAGCCTTCTATTCGGCGCCCCCCAGGTGGTCAGAAACCTGGCCATCACAGGCAAGAGGAAGCTGCCGCGAAAGAGCATCTATGTGGATGTGGAGCCGGAGGCGATCAGACTGGAGGAAGGGCTTGAGAAGCTTGGAATCAGCCAAAAGCAGCTGGTCGAAATTGGAATCCTGTGCGGAACAGACTTCAACTCAGGCCTCAGCCGTGTCGGCCCCAAGACGGCTCTAAAGCTAATCAGGGAGAAGGGGGACCTGGAGTCGGTTCTGATTGACAGGGATGAGAAGATCGAGAATTTCGAAGAGATCAGAGATCTCTTCCTGAAGCCCTCAGTTACAGATGACTATGAGATCAAGATAAAGAAGCCATCCATAGATGAGATAGTATCATTTCTGGTAGAAGAGCGGGACTTTGAACGGGAGAGGGTGGAGAAGACGGCAAAGAAGATAGAGGAGGCCTACAGGCGTGGCCAGAGCACACTCGATCGCTGGTTCTGACAAAGAGTCTTGCGTGGAGCAGTCAGACACATCTCCATTCGGGATTGCCAGCGGGTATGACCTGGACCTGGAGAAGGCCATAGAGCTAATCAGTAAGTGCGGAGCCGTGAGAGTCGGGCTTCAGGCACCCGAGGGTCTGAAACGCTTTATGCCGGCACTTGCCAGGCGAATTGAGGAGCTGACAGGCTCTGATGTGATAATATCAGGTGATCCGTGCTTTGGGGCATGCGACGTTGACATGAAGCTATGCGAGGAGGTTGATCTGATGCTCCACCTGGGCCATGCAGAGCTGGGGGAAGGTCCCGAGAATGCAATCTTCATTGAAGCCAGGATGATCGGAGACCTATCCCCGGTTGTGAGGAAAGCAGCGGGGATGCTGCAAACGAGGAGGGTTGGAGTTGCCAGCACAATCCAGCATATCCATAAGATCGGCCAGGCCCTTTCTGCTCTTCGGTCAGAGGGGATAGAAGGCCTTCTCGGACCGGCAGGAGAGA
Source organism: Methanothrix sp. (assembly GCA_041305505.1). Classification (GTDB taxonomy): domain Archaea; phylum Halobacteriota; class Methanosarcinia; order Methanotrichales; family Methanotrichaceae; genus Methanothrix. The sequence goes on from JBFYLF010000148.1 coordinate 4,969, forward strand.
GGATCAAATCCCCCGGCCAGGTTCTAGGATGCAGCTACAGCACCGTTCGGGCTCTTGATGTCGATGAGTTCCTATTCATAGGAACAGGCCATTTTCATCCTCTGGGAATCGCCCTTGCCACCGGAAAGAGGGTGATAGCCGCCGATCCTCTGACCGGAGAGGTCTCTCTGATCGATGCTGATCCGATGCTACGCAGGCGATATGCTGCCATCTGCCGGGCAAAGGAGGCGAAGCGCTTTGCAGTTCTGGTCTCCAAGAAGCCCGGCCAGATCAGAATGGCCCTCGCCCGAAGGCTGAAAGAGATGGGCGAGGCACATGGGCTTCTGATGTTTCTGGTCTATCTCGACAACATCGAGCCGGACAGGCTGATAAACCTTGGAGCTGAGGCGGCGGTGTCAACGGCCTGCCCGAGAGTCGCCCTGGATGATGCAGCCAAGTACAGGGTTCCAATTCTCACCCCACCTGAGTTCGAGGTCCTGCTGGGAGAGAGAGGCTGGGAGATGTACAGGTTTGATGAGATCGAATAATTGATGTCGAAAAATAGGTATAATCCAAATATAATCCAAATTTTCAAAAATATATAAAATATAATTTTATCTGGATCACGCTGGGATGAAACCGTTCTCTGTGGCTATCTGCGCTCCCGCCGGGCTTAGTACGTAATCGATGAAAGACCTGGCTCCGGGCGAGGGCTGGCCCAGTGTGACGAAGTAGAGCCTTCTCGCCAGGGGGTAGGTGCCGTTCTTGATATTATCGATGGTCGGCGCGACCCCATCCAGAGAGATCACACTCGCATCCCCGGTCATGACGAAGCTGTATCCCATGTAGCCG